>JBDUEH010000422.1:0-2926 GCA_040002555.1 Gemmatimonadales bacterium
TGTGGAAAGTGTAATCGATCATCGCCTTGCCTTCGGCGCGCGCCATCCATTTGTCGGCGGCGTCGTTGAGCGAATCGCCGGCGTACGGAATTGCGAAGTCGATCAGCGTCGTCACGCCACCTCGGGCTCCCGCGCGGGTGCCCGTTCGGTAATCGTCCGCGGACACGGCTCCCATGAAGGGAAGCTCGAGATGAACGTGGACGTCCAGGACGCCGGGGATCACGTGGTGGCCGGACGCATCGATAACCTTGGCGCCGGACGTATCGAGGTCAGGGCCGATAGCAGAAATTTTTTCCCCGCTGATCCCGACGTCTGTCATGTCGGTGCCCCGTGGGGTAACGACATGTCCACCCTTTACGACCGTATCGAATTTCATCAGCTGTTCTTTTCAGCGGCGATAAATGCGTGGTGGAAAACGTCGAGCGCGAAATCAGCGTCGGCAGCGGTGATGCACATCGGCGGCTTGATACGCAGCACAGTGTTGTCAATGCCGCCCTTGCCGATCAGCATTCCCATCTCACGAGTCTCCTCGAGCACCTGCATGGCTTCCGCTTTCGCCGGCTCCTTCGTCCCACGATCTCGCACCAGCTCGACCCCGAGCATCAGTCCCATGCCACGAACGTCGCCGATGATGTTGTGCTCTTCCGCCAGCTTCTGAAGCCCGGCTTTCAGGCGACCGCCAACAACGCGCGAGTTCTCCTGGAGGCCATCCTCATCGATCACGTCGAGCACCGCACTTCCCGCAGCCATGCAGACCGGATTTCCACCGAAGGTGTTGAAGTGAATCCGTTGCGTCAGCGCCTGAGCGATCTCCATTCGGGTAGTTACCGCAGCAAGTGGCACACCGTTACCTATGCCCTTGGCCATCACGACAAAATCGGGAACGACATCAAAATTCTGGAATCCCCAGTACTGGTCGCCGGTTCTTCCAAATCCTGTCTGAACCTCATCTGCAATGCATAACCCGCCATGTTGGCGGACGACCTCGTACGCTTCCTTCAGGTAGTTCTTCGCACCACTTGTTGCTCCGCCCACGCCCTGGATCGGCTCGGCAATAAAAGCCGCGACCTTCCCTGACGTGGAGAAACGGATCATGTCGCGAATGTCAGCGGCACTCTTGCTCGCGATTTCCTCCGGCGTGCCAGTGAACGGACTTCGATACGGATCAGGGTTGATAGCGTGATGAATTCCCGAGCTCACGTTGGTCGGATACTTCCAGGTACTGTGGGACGTGAGCGTATTGCTCGACGGCGACGCACCGTGATAAGCATTGCGCAACGCGATGACATCGTTGTTGCCGGTGTACAGTCTCGCCATCTGGATCGCTAGATCATTCGCCTCACTGCCACTGTTTACGAAATAGGTGACGTCGAGTCCGGCCGGCATTTTCGACGCGAGCTTCTTCGCGAATGTCGGCATTCCCGGGTGCAGGTATATCGTGGTCCCATGTTGCAGCGTGTCGACCTGATCGTGAATCGCCGCCGTGATCTTCGGATGGCAGTGCCCACAGGAAACGGTGACGATACCGCCAAACATGTCGAGGTATCGCTTTCCCATCTCGTCGAACAGCCACTGCATGTGGCCCTCGACGATCATGATCGCATCCTTGTAAATCGTGAAGATCGCGGGATTCGCGTACTGCTTCCGCATCGCCATCACTTCTTTGCGCGACGGGCCAGTGTACGGTCGCGGAGTATGATCGGTCGGCGGCATCTGGGGCTCGTTCAGTATAGCCCCGGTCATTGGTTCGGCCATTGGCATCGTTGCTGTCATGCGCGCGCTGCCTGCTGGGCGTCCAGCTCCGCCGGAATTGCGTAACCTTCAACCGGCTCGTAACCACCCTGGTAGTCCGCCGTGCTGGGCCGACGAATGCTGGACTGAAGAACGACGCGATCGCGGCGTGCCCCGCGGAAATCCTGAAGCGAATGCCATCCATCGCTCGCTTCATGCTTTTCGAGAAATGCGGTGTACTGCTCATTGAGTCTCTTCACCACATTCGGTCCGATAGCGTGGTCGAGCATCGCGGATGTGCAGACCTGCACTGTCCCGCAGCCAAGGAGGAAGTAGCTGAGCGCCTGTGACATATCGGAGATGCCGCCGATTCCCGAGAAGCTCGCGTCGGGAAATGCCTTGGTGAGCTGCGCCATCTTGGCGAGGGCCATGGGCAGAATCGCAGGGCCGCCCAATCCTCCGCTCGATACGAATCCATCGACGTTGATCTCGAAGTCGAGCGTTTCCGGATCAATGAGGGGAAGCGAAGGGAACGTGTTTGAAGAAACGATTGCGTCGGCACCGCCGGTGAAGCACGCACCCGCTTCGACAACGATGTCTGCGGTTGCAGGGGTAAGCTTGCACCACACTGGTATCCTCGAAACTTCCTTCACCGCCTCGGTAACCGTCGAGCAGAGCACCGAGTCCTTGCCGATGTTTGATCCCATGTCCTTTCGGTCCATGTGAGGACAGGAGAAGTTGAGCTCCAACCCATCAGCGCCGGCGTCCTGACAAGCCTTGGCGAGAGTCTGCCAATGACCGTGCTCCTTGTCGTTCCCTGATCCGGCCATGATCGACGCAATCAGCACTTTCGTCGGATGCGCAGCCTTGATTCGCTCGATGCGCGGAATCCACCAGTCGATCGGCTTGTCGGAGATCAGCTCCCAGTTCCATGACGAATGCAGCGCAGCGTTGTCTCGCTTCTTCATCGACACCTGCGCCGTTTCCTGCGACGTGCGCATGAATTTGGCCTTCGCGCCGTAGACGTTCACCACCGGGTGAAGCCCGATCGTCTTCGTGACGACTCCTCCCCAACCGGCATCGAACGCCCGCATGATGTTGCTCTCCGATTCGGTCGGCGGCGCCGACGAGAGCATGAACGGGTTTTCGAACTTGATGCCCGTGAAAGTGACCGAGGTATCTACTGCCATTGTTG
>JBDUEH010000423.1:0-2889 GCA_040002555.1 Gemmatimonadales bacterium
ATCTTCTGCTCGTGTCCGCCGATCCGCTGAAAGACATGGAGACACTCCGAAATCCCGACGGCGTGATGATTCGTGGCCGGTGGCTGCCGCGCGCGACTCTCGAAGGCTTTCGCAAATCGTCAGTGAAGAAGTAGATCTTATTGGTCGCCGGTCGTATCAGGCGAAGCTGACCGATACTACCTCGCAGAGCGTCGGTTTGAAGCTGGTCATGGTTGCGATTGTCTTCATGTGGACCTCGCAGATCAGCTCGGAAAACATCGTTGAAGCCGCGATTCACTATGTTGGTTGCATGAAAACTGCCCGTCCATTTGCCGTCCTTTTCGACCTCGACGGGACGCTGATCGACTCGATCGGCCTGCTTCTTCAGTGCGTGCACCACACGTTCGAAGGCCGCACTCCAGCTCCAACTGATGAAGAATGGGTAGCCGGAATCGGGACGCCGCTCGCTAAGCAGCTAGCGCCGCACGCGACATCGGAAGCCGAGGTCCTGTATCTGACTACTCGCTACCGCACGTATCAGCGCGAGCAGCACGACCGACTGACGTCGGCCTTTCCGGGAGTTGTCGATACACTCTCGGAGCTTTCGCGACGCAGACATCCGATGGGAGTCGTCACAAGCAAGAGCAACGAGATGATGCACCGCGGTCTTTCCTGGACTGCCCTCGACGGCTTCATGAAAACGACAATCGGCATGGACTCGTGCACGATTCACAAGCCGGAAGCGTTCCCTGTTCTCCTCGCTCTCGAGGAGCTTGGCTATTCCCCGGACGAAGCTGTTTTTGTCGGCGACTCGCCCCACGACATTCAATCTGGGAACGCGGCGGGTGTCGTATCGATCGCCGCCTTATGGGGACCTTTTACCAGGGCCCAGCTGGAGCCATCTCATCCGCAGCGACTCCTCAATCGCATTACAGACTTGCCAGCATTGATGGAGGAACTCCAAAATTGACGGCATGAAAACCTCTATCAATGCATTGCTGTCGATTGGGCTGCTGCCGCTATTTGGCGCCGGTGCCCAGTCACGAGAGCCGATCATCGACATGCATTTGCATGCGCGCCATGCGGACTACGTCGGCCCCAATCCCCGAGAACTCCGGCAAACGTGAGGGCACTTTACCGAAAAGGCACGTTCAAGATCCTCGGCGAAGTCATGGCCCAATACGAGGGCATTCCCGCCGATGACAAACGAATGGAGCCGTACTGGGCGCTGGCCGAGGAGCTGGATATCCCGGTAGGAATTCATATGGGACCCGGTGGCCCCGGTGAACCGTATGCAGGCGGCCGTGGCTATCGGGCGCGTAACGGCAACCCCCTCCTTCTCGAAGACGTGCTCGTCAGGCACCCGAAGCTGCGTGTGTACATCATGCATGCTGGCTACCCGATGCTCGACAATCTCCGCGCCGTATTGTTCTCGCACCCGCAGGTGTAAGTGGACATCTCGAGTATCGTGTACACCGAACCGCGCGACGCTTTTTAGAGATATCTGCAGGGCATCGTGGAAGCCGGTTACGGAGATAGAGTTCTTTTTGGATCCGATCAGATGATCTGGCCGGGTATCATCGAGCCGTCGATTCAGGTGATCGAGAACGCCCCATTCCTGACTCAGGCCCAGAAGCGCGACATCCTCTACAACAATGCGGCGCGGTTCCTCAGGCTGTCCAAGGAAGAGATGGCGCGACACCGTTCGATGTAGTCCGGACTTGGGCGCGCACCTAACGCCGGTACAGGGTGTATAATCCTGTCTGATTCTCAAAACCGGAGCTGAATGATGGGAGTTTCATTCCCAGCTGGGACTATCGCTCGTACTGGTGCCGAGCGCGCGACGCTCGTGCGTCGAACCTATTCGCTTGTGTTCGTCAGCATTCTGTTCACGGTCGCCGGCGCGACGTTCGCGCTATCGCAGCCATCGATTCTCAATGCTGTCGCCGCGCATCCGTGGATCTCGATGCTCGCGACTTTCGCACCGCTCTTTCTGGCGTTGCGAGCGCAAAATGTGTTTCCCGCGAACATCGGGCTCGTTCTGCTTTTCACGTTTGCGGAGGGAGTTTTTCTTGCGCCGCTGCTTTATGTCTACGGGCAGCAGCAGCCGGGGCTGATCACGCAGGCAGCGCTGACGACGATCGGCGCATTTGGAACACTGACGGTTTACGCGTTTATCTCACGCCGCGATTTCAGCGCGTGGGGAAGTTTTTTCGCCGTTGGTCTTTGGGTTGTGATCGGCTCGATGCTGCTCAACATGTTCTTCTTCAAGAACCCGGGCCTTCAGGTAGCCATCGCTGCTGTGACGGTGCTGGTGTTCAGTGGACTGCTTGTGTACGACACGTGGAGAATCCGGAACGTCTATGGACCGGATGAGTACGTGGGCGCAGCGGTGCGGATTTATCTCGATCTGTTGAATATGTTCTTGGCGATTCTGCGGATTTTTGGAGGACGGAGGAACTAGTCTCTCGATTCCGCGGCGTCCAAGCCGTCGTTTTTTGGGGCACGGATTGGACGGATGTGACTGATCAGGGACGGAACGACGGAATTGAAAAAGGAGAAACAGAAAGACCAGAAAGCCGGGGATGTTCCCTCGCCTCTCTGGACTTTTTCTGTTATTTAAATCTCTAGCAGGTGTTTCCGTACCTGATCCGTTCCATCTGTCCGATCCGTGCTCCGATCAGTTCCCGTTCCTGGTCAGCCCTCGCCAGACTCAATCGAACGCGCAAGATCGATATCAGCCTGAGTTATCCCACCGGAATCGTGAGTACTCAAGACCAGAGTCACTTTGGAATACCGGATATCGATATCCGGATGATGATTCGCTGCCTCCGCCGCATCGGCAACGCTGTTCACAAACGTCATCGCCTCCGTGAAGTTCCGGAATTGATAAAGCTTCGTTAACACATC
>JBDUEH010000424.1:0-2883 GCA_040002555.1 Gemmatimonadales bacterium
GGATGCGAGGTGCCGCTCCCGCTGAAGGCCTGAAAATGGCATCTTTACAGGCTATGGATTTCTTCAAATAATGGCTGTCCCTCTCCTCGATCTCCGCGCCCAGCACGCCACGATTCGCGACGAAGTCGTCGCCGAAATGATGCGCGTTGTTGATGACCAGGCGTTTATTCTCGGTTCACCCGTTGAGCGTCTGGAAAGTGCCGTGGCGAAGCTTTCCCAAAGCCGATTTGCGATTGGCTGTGCCAACGGTACTGATGCGATCCTGTTGGCGCTCCGCGCCCTCGATGTAAAGCATGGAGACGAAGTCGTCACGACGCCTTTTACGTTCTTCGCGACTGCCGGGGCAATTCATAATGTAGGCGCCCGCCCTGTGTTCGCTGACATCGAGCCTGATTCGTTCAACATCTCGCCTCAAGCCGCGGCCGCCGCGGTCACATCCGGGACGAAAGCTGTCATCCCTGTCGATTTATTCGGTCAGATCGCATCTGTGGATGCAGTCCGTCGCGCGATTCCGGATCTTCCGATAATCGAGGACGCTGCGCAATCCATCGGCGCATCGCGGATGATCGGCGGTGAGAAATACATGGCCGGCCAGGCAGCGACAATCGGCACGTTCAGCTTTTTCCCGTCGAAGAACCTTGGCGGATATGGCGATGGTGGAATGATCGTAACCCAGGACGAGGAGATCGCCGGCCGGCTGAAGCGTCTCCGGGTCCACGGCGGGATGAAGACGTATTATCACGACGAAGTGGGCTACAACAGCCGCCTCGATGCACTTCAGGCGGCAGTTCTTCTTGCAAAGCTTCCGCACCTCGAGGCGTGGAGTGCTGCGCGCCGTCGTAACGCCGAATATTACAACGCGGCCTTCGCCGATATGGCCGGTGTGCGTACGCCGTTCATAGATCCCGCAAATGTCTCGATTTACAACCAGTATACGCTGAGAGCAGACAAGCGTGACGCGCTTCAGCAGCATTTGAAAGGCAATGGAATCGGCAACTCGGTTTACTATCCGCTGCCGCTTCACCTTCAGCCATGCTTTGCCTACCTCGGATACTCAGAAGGACAATTCCCCGAGAGCGAAAAGGCGGCCCACGAGGTCATCTCGCTCCCCGTATATCCCGAGCTGGTTCAGTCGCAACTCGATGAAGTAATTGAAGCAGTGAGACATTTCTATGGCAACTGAAAGCAATAACACCCCAAACATGAAGGACAGGCTTCTTGAAAAACTCGAGACCCGGAACGCCTGTATCGGCGTAGTTGGACTTGGCTACGTTGGGCTGCCGCTGGCGCTCGAATTTGCGAAGGTCGGTTTCAAGGTGATCGGCTACGACGTGAGTGAGCGGGTCGTGAAACAGCTCAACGACGGCAAGTCGCACATTCTGGACGTGCCCAACTCCGAGCTCGCGGAGCTGGTCAAGGCCGGCAAGTTCGAAGCAACGGCTGACGAAGCTCGACTTCGGGAGATGGACGCGATCTCGATCGCCGTCCCCACGCCGCTCGCCAAGACCCGCGATCCTGACATGACGTTCGTCATTGCGGCCGCCGACGCGATCGCTCGGAACTGTCACCCCGGCCTCCTCATTGTTCTCGAGAGCACGACCTACCCGGGAACCACGCGCGAGCTGATGCAACCCAAACTCGAAGCGGCGGGACTTACTGTAGGCGAGGACGTGTTCCTTGCTTTCAGCCCCGAGCGAGTCGATCCCGGCAATCCGAAGTGGAATACCAAGAACACGCCGAAAGTGGTCGGCGGAATTACGCCTGCATGCACTGAAGTCGCGTCCGCGCTCTACGCGTCGTGCCTCGAATCGATCGTGCCCGTCTCCAGCACCGAAACTGCTGAGCTTGTGAAACTTCTGGAGAACACGTTCCGGTCGGTGAACATCGGGCTAGTGAACGAAATGCAAATCGTCTGTGACAAGCTTGGTGTCAACGTTTGGGAAGTCATCGACGCGGCCGCGACGAAGCCTTTCGGTTTCATGAAGTTTACGCCGGGGCCGGGAATCGGCGGTCACTGCATTCCGCTCGATCCGCACTATCTCGCGTGGAAGATGCGCACGCTCAACTACAAGACCCGCTTCATCGATCTCGCCAGCGAGATCAACAGCGAGATGCCGGCGCTCGTCGTCGAACGGATAACTCAGGCGCTCAACGCCGATCGCAAGCCGGTCAACGGAAGCCGGATCCTCGTTCTTGGTGTTGCGTATAAGCGTGACATCGACGACATGAGGGAAAGCCCCGCGCTCGATGTCATTCGGCTTCTCGAGGACCAGAAGGCCGAGGTTGTATATCACGATCCGCACGTAGTATCGTTCCGCGAAGATGGTCACGAGCACCGCAGCGTCGAGTTGACCGATGCGGAGCTCTCCGGAGCTGATGCCGTCGTCATCGTCACCGACCATTCGTCGGTGGATTATCAGCGTGTCGTGAACCTTGCCAAGGTTGTTGTAGACACGCGCAATGCCACAGCTGGAATGTCGCGCAGTTCATCGGCGTCTCCGGCTCGTCCCCGTCCTGATCTCGCCCTCGCCTAATACAAAAGCAATTCATGAATATTTCAGTAGTCGGCACCGGATATGTTGGACTCGTCGTGGGCGCCTGTCTCGCGGAAAATGGAAATGATGTCATCTGTGCGGACGTCCTCGAATTGAAGATCGAAGGCCTGAAGCGGAACGTCCTTCCGATTTACGAGCCAGGTCTCGAGAGTCTTGTCGAGCGGAACCAGGAGCAGGGTCGTCTGACGTTCACAACCGATGTCGCTGCTGCAATTGCGTCGGCTGACGTCCTGTTCTGCGCAGTCGGCACGCCACCTGATGAAGATGGATCGGCGGACCTTCAACACGTTCTGGCCGTAGCTCGTCTCATCGGCAAGCACATGACACG
>JBDUEH010000425.1:0-2883 GCA_040002555.1 Gemmatimonadales bacterium
CTTGTCGTTGGCGGCACCTGGTGGGGTTACCAGAAAATGCAGAGCACAATTGCACCCGATGGATCGGTCACGGTGATGATCGCCGCCAATCCATCGCGCGTTTTCGACCTCATGTCAAATGCTGATTCGATCGGCGCCTGGATGGCCGGCGGAAACACGGTCTATACGAACAAACACGGCACCTTCGCTCCCGGAGATTCGATTCGCATCGGCATGCGAGTGCAAGTTGGGCCACGCAACGACCAGATGACGTGGCAGGTCACGGAGGTGATTCCCGGCCGTGTCGTCGCGCGCCAACTCGTCAGTCCCGATCCTGGTCACAAGTTTGTGGCTGACCGCCGCGACTCAGTGGTTCAGGTCGGGGACTCCACTCTTGTCGTGAGCACGACATCCGCGCCGGGATCGGCGGCGAGCACAACGAGCTCCATGCTGGCGCTGTCGATGTTCAGAGTTCAGTCAAAGATCGAATTGATGGCCCTCAAGGGTCACATCGAATCGCCTGCGCCTACGTCAACCATCCGCCGTTGAACCCTGCACGCTCGAGCCCACGGCGGATGTAGGGCGAGCGCTTCAACAGATTCCAGATGAGACCGGTGTGATGATTCTCGATCATCAAAGCGACCGGGCCCTGATCGATCGCGTAGGTGTGTGACGCTCTCCACTCACGCGCGCCGGACGAGCTTGTAAAGCTCGCGTTAAATGAAGACGAGCAGGTCGGCTCAGTATCATCGCTCCGCCACATGTGCTCGAGCGCCGGTATCACGATCTCCGGAGCAAACGGAAGGGATGCTGCGGTGATCAGCGGACTAATCGTTCCATCATCCGGCCCAAACGGAACCCCGCGCGCCCGGTATCCCTGGAACTTTCCTTCCCCGGGTCCTGCACTCGCGCTTACACCCCAGCAATTCTCGCCGTAACCGGAAAAGCGTTTCGGATTCCGGCTAGCGTATTCGCGCTGGATGTACGTCGCCCGCCTGCTGTTCTCGAAATAGTCGCTGTCGCGTTCGCGCATGAATGCGTCCTGAATGCCCCGAAAGTCGACCCAGGCGTGCGACATCTGGTGAGTGAACAGCGGCCCTGCATACAAGAGTTCTTTTCCGTAAATCGATTTCCACTTGTACGAAGCGACCCAACTGTCATAGGCAGCCGTGGACACCGCATGCGTCGGCGATCCTAGCGCGAGGATGTATAGCAACAGGGCTTCGTTATATCCGCGCCAGTCGTACCGAAGAAATCCCTTCTCTGGCGTCCAACCATGCGATATCACCGGAGCTCTCGGCGACATCCACACCCAGTCGGCTCGTCGGTAGAGATTCAGGGCAAGCTCTCTGATTTCGTTCTCAGATTCCTTCTCTCCGTCGAAGTATTCCAGAGCGGCGAGCGCGCCGACGAAAAATAGCGCCGAATCGATAGTCGAGACCTCGCACTTCCCCGCTCGTTCTCCCGTTTCGCAATCGAGAAAGTGATAGAAGAATCCGTTTACCGATGTGCGGGCGGTCGAGAGAAATCTCAAAGCCGTCAGGGCGCGCTCCGCCGCATCATTTCTCGACATCAATCCCCGTTCGGCCCCAATGACCATGGAGCCGAGTGCCATGCCCGATCCAGCGATGGTGGCGTGAGACTGGGGCACGGTGCTATCCCGAACCAGTCCGGTCAGTGGATGTGATTCAGTTTCGAAATAGCGAAACGCCGACTCGGCCATCGCGGTTAGCATCTGAGGTATCTGCGCTCTACCTTTTCAGTGATCTCGAAACCTACGCGATGACACATACCGATCAGGCAACATTTCTCGAAGCGGCGTGTGTTCCGCTCGATGCGGATCACGTTTCCGGTGATCTGGTGAGGGCAGAAGCGATTCTCGCGGCGAACCCGGGCGTCGCGACTGAAAGCATTTACGCCGCGTCTGCCCTTGGCGATGATGAGACGGTTCGCGGATTCATCGCGATGGATTCATCGCTCGCGACGGCGAAGGGCGGTCCGAGGAATTGGGACGCGCTGACGTATTTGTGCTTTTCGAAATTCCTCCGGCTCGACAAATCTCGCTCAGAAGGATTTGTGCGCACCGCCGCGGCTCTGCTAGACGCTGGCGCCAGCGCCAATACCGGCTGGTTCGAAGGCGGACATCAGCCGAGTGCAGTCTTTGAGAGCGTGATGTATGGAGCGGCCGGAGTCGCTCAGAATCCCGCGCTGACGCGGTTGCTCCTGGAGCGTGGTGGAGACCCCAACGACGACGAGACTCCATACCACACGCCCGAGACGTACGACAATTCTGTTCTCGAAGTAATTCTCGAGAGCGGAAAGTTCAATGCCGACAGCCTTGCTACGGTTCTCCTGCGGAAAACCGACTGGCACCACTACGAAGGCATCAAGCTTGTGCTTGATCACGGCGTTGACCCTGACCGGTTAACGCAGTGGGGAAGGACGGCGCTTCAAAACGCTGTCATCAGTGACAATCGTATCGAGATCATTGAACTACTGCTCGGTCACGGGGCCAATCCGCTCTTGAAAACAGAGAAACCACATCGTGGACGGTGGCCAGTTGAACCTCAGTCAGCAGTTGAGATGGCCGCTCGTCGCGGGCGCGGAGACGCCCTCCGTCTTTTTCGCGAACGAGGAATCTCGATTTCGTTATCGGGGATCGCATCACTAATCGCGGCGTGCGCCCTCGGCGACAGCGACGCGATCGCGGCGATCGTGAGTGCTGAGCCAGCGTTGAAAACCAAGGTCGTCGACGAAGGCGGCCGCCTTCTCTGTGAATTTGCCGGCAACAACAACGTCGGCGGCGTCGAGTGCCTGCTCGGCCTCGGTGTTCAGGCCGACACGCGCTCCAGAGAGGGGGACGGCTATTTCGGAGTCGCACGAGACAGCACCGCGTTGCACGTT
>JBDUEH010000426.1:0-2872 GCA_040002555.1 Gemmatimonadales bacterium
GACTCACCCGTAGCGGCGACACTCACATCGTCGCTGCCGTCTTCGTCTGGGTCCAGCAAGCGCGCCTGAGGATTGCCGGTGAGATACATCTTCTCCCACGCGGTGACCTTATTATCCTCGAAGAGAACTTTCTTACGGCCCGTCAGGAGGTCGCGACTATAGATAGGCTCGCGCGTGAAGATCGCGTCCTCGTATGAGCGGGTAACCTCGTCCACGTAAACTTCGTAGAAGCGATTGTCGGCCGTCGTAAGGATAAGCGGAGACGTGCGCGAACTGACTCCGTTCGGTCCACTTCTCACCCAATACGTCGAACTTCCGTCGGCCACGAGGAATTCTGCGGCAGGCGGCTTTGGGCTTGGCAACGAACAGCCGATCAGGGGTATAAGGACCAACAGAATCCGGTATCGCATTGCTGGCAAATATAGTGCATCATGCTCGGCTAAACCCTTCCAAATTCCCCCACGTACCAATGCGCTCAATCCCGCTAATTGTCCTTGTAGTAGCTGCCTGCTCCGCGACCCATGACGCCGGTGCCGGTAAGACTGGCATCGCCGGCGACTCGGTCTCCCAATCCGTGATGAGAGGCCCCCCGGCCGCCACTGCCCAGATCGATTCCCAAAACGCAGAATCGGCGGCGACCGTCCAGGCTCCTGCTGGCGGACCAATACCAGCCTCGGTGCAAAAACTGAGATCCGACGCCGACGCGCCAATTCGGGCACTCTATGTGAATCGTTTCGCGGCCCAGAGCACGAAGAAGATGCGCCACCTCATTGGAGTCGCCGATTCAACGGAGATCAACGCATTCGTAATCGACGTGAAGGACGAATTCGGTCTCAACTTCGCGTCGGCCGATCCAATGCTTCAAAAGAATGCAGGCACGCAGACCAAGGTCGCGAACATGAGGGCCCTGCTCGACACGATCAACGCGCATGGAATTCTTCCCGTCGCGCGAATTGTTGTCTTCAAGGATTCAGTGACTGCGAGGATGAACCCGGACCATACGATTCGAAAAGCCGATGGCTCCCCATGGCACGACAAGAAGGGCCTCACGTGGGTGAATCCTTATGCAAATGCGATCTGGGAATACAACTTCCGCGTCGCCGAGGAAGCGGTGCGGATGGGCTTTGGTGAAGTGCAGTTCGACTACATCCGCTTCCCGGAGCCGTACAAGAGTCTTCCGCCGCAGGTATTTCCGGAATCGAACGGCCGCGGCAAGACGGAAGTCCTGGCAGAATTTCTGAAGTCCGCCAACGCCCGAATGGACAAGCTTGGCGTAAGGACGACTGCCGATATTTTCGGGCTGGTGACGACCGTTGGCGGTGCGCTCGAGGTTGGCCAAAAGTGGGAGCCGATGGTTTCGTCGGTCGATGTGGTTTTGCCGATGGTTTATCCGTCGCACTATCCACATGGGTCGTTTGGAATTCCGTCACCGAATGCGGCGCCGTACGAGGTGATTCATACGGCGATCTCGAGGGGGCGGGTGCGAACTGAAGCGATGGGATTGAAAGGACAACGTGTTCGCCCGTGGCTTCAGGCATTCACTCTTGGTGCGCCCAAGTACGGCGCGGCCGAGATCGAGGCGCAGAAGAAAGCAGTGTACGACTCGGGTTATGAGAGCTGGGTGCTCTGGAATCCCGGCTCATCCTACGATGTGTTCGTTCCCGCGTTTGAGAAGACGCTAGTATCGCGGGCGAAGAATCCGCCTGTTCCGCCGAAGATCACGAAGTTCGAGTAGGCGTTACCGCGGAAATTTTTTCTTAGGCGCCTGAACCGTCGTCGCCTTCGGTTTTACCGAGGGTGCGACGGCCGGGGCCCCTGGTTTTTCGGGTACCTCCGGGACGGCCGGACTGACTGCTGTGGGCGCGACTGGCGGAGTCGGCGCCACGACGGCGGCCCCTGACCCCCCAGTGCTCTGCACCGATTCCTTGATGCTGCTGACGAAGGACTCTTTTGCCGTCTCGAGCGCCACCGGAAGAACCATCCGGATGATGAAGACGAAGATCAGCGCGGCGAATGCCCAGCCGAACAGGACCTTTCGCGAGAACAGGCGATCACGAGAATCGACAGGCTCATCTGGCCGAGTGGCGGGATACTGATCCTCGCGAATCGGATCGGTGAACGCCGGATCGAGTTGTCTGGCTGCATCGGTCTGATCGCGGACGGCTTGCCGCGCGCGCTCTTCGTCTGAGAATCTTGTTGGGTCAGTCATCTTGTAGTCCTCAAAGCGTCCTTCAGAACATACGCCGACCGTCGCGAAAAAGTGCCAGTTGAAACGGTGGGCAAATGACCGGGCCCCTACTATTATTGCCGCATGGTGACGACCGCGAAGATCAATGGTATGACGTGCTCACATTGCGTTCGGGCGGTTTTCACTGCGCTTGGCGGAATTGAAGGCGTGTCGCGTGCAGATGTTTCGATCGGACAGGCCGTGGTCGAGCATGATGGGACCGTCAGCAATGCAGCAATTCGCGAGGCCATCTCCATCGCCGGCTACGAGGTCGCGGACTTCCGCGACGACCGCCGCTCCCTCCCGGTGGTGTGATGAAGGAGCAGCGGCACTCTCCTCTGCACACGCCGTCGGGCGCTGAGAAAGAAAGAGGAATGGCCGCACTGCTTGCTCCCGACATTCTCGACCTCCTCGACGAGGAACCGGGAAGTGTCGCAGCCGAAACAGAAGAGATTCACCCGGCCGATCTCGCTGACATAGCTGAGGCGCTTCCGCGCGATCGCGTCGCGGACCTGTTGAGCTCGTTGAGCGCTGAGCGCGCTGCGGACGTCCTCGAATATCTGAACGAGGATCTGCGAAGCGACGTGCTGGAGGCGATGACCACCCGCCAGGCGGCGGAGCTCGTGTCGCAGATGACGCCGGACG
>JBDUEH010000427.1:0-2866 GCA_040002555.1 Gemmatimonadales bacterium
GGAGAAAATGAGACCCAGAACCGCACGTTCGAGGAATCTCTCCGCTTTCCTGCGTTAACGACGAAGGCTGACATTGTCGTCTTGAGGCGCGACGACAACAATCATTTCGTCGAAGCATGGCGAACGCGAATCGACCCGAGCGACATGTTCATCGATCGCTCCACGCCAAAGCGGTACGAGCCAATTGCAGTCGAGAAACACGGCGACCCCAAGGACAAGGTCGACATCCTCCTCCTCGGCGACGGTTACACGGCGGCCGAGTGTGCGGGAAAGTTCCAGAAGGATACGAGAAGGATGGCGGATGTGTTCTTCTCTGTCGAGCCGTACAAGTCGCACCGCAATGACTTCAACATCTGGGGACTCTGTCCGCCGTCACCGAAGTCGGGAATATCGCGGCCGTCGACTGGCGTTCACATCGACACTCCTGTCGGCGCTACGTACGACATCTTTGGCTCAGAGCGGTACGTGCTCACGCTGGACAACCGCGCGTTCCGGACAATTGCATCGAACGCTCCATACGAGTTCGTGGAAATTCTTGCCAACAGCAAGACGTACGGCGGTGGCGGATTGTATAACATCTTTGCGACTGTGGCAGTTGATAACGAATGGGCGAACTACGTCTTCATTCACGAGTTCGGTCACCACTTTGCGGCACTGGCCGACGAGTACTACACGTCGCCTGTTGGCTATCAGCCGCTCGCAAAGATTGTCGAGCCATGGGAGCCAAACGTCACGGCGCTGCTCGATCGCAACAATGTGAAGTGGAAGTATCTCGTGAGGCTCGGTACTCCAGTGCCAACTCCGTGGCCGAAAGAGCAGTTCGAGGCAGCTGAACGTGGCATCCAGGCAAGGCGAGTGAAGCTTCGCGCCGATCGTCGGCCTGAAGCGGAGATGTCATCTCTCTTTCGCGAAGAGCGCACGTTCGATCAAGCGATGTTCGCATCGGCGAAGTATGCGAAATCGGTTGGGGCGTTTCAGGGCGCGAACTACGACGCGCAGGCGTTCTATCGACCGTCTATCGACTGCATCATGTTCTCGCGCAACAACGTACCGTTCTGTCCCGTGTGCAGGCACACCATAGAAGGTGTAATCAAGTCGTACACCAGGTAGCGATGAGCGAGTCGACACGACCTGATCTCAACCATCTCTTATCGGTCGCGATCGAAGAGTCCAGACTCGGACTGTCGGAGGGTGGAATTCCAATTGGCGCGGCTCTCTTCGCGAATACCGGCGAGCTGCTGGGACGAGGGCACAATCGAAGGGTGCAGGATGGGGATCCCTCGGCACATGGGGAGACCGATGCGTTTCGCAATGCGGGACGTCAGTCGAGTTATCGCAACACCATCATGGTCTCAACTCTGTCGCCATGCTGGTATTGCTCAGGTCTCATCGTTCAGTTTGGAATCGGGACAGTTGTCATCGGGGAATCGCGCACGTTCTATGGTGGCAGAGACTGGTTGACGGAAAGGGGAGTTAAAGTGATCGACCTCGATTCAAACGAGTGTCGCGATTTGCTCGAGGGCTATATCGCGGCAAATCCTGCCGTGTGGAACGAAGACATCGGAGTAGAGTGATGACCCAACGCTTGACCAATCCCAAACCGACGCGGATTTGGATTGCAATGCTCTTTGTCGTGACGTCGTCTTTTTGCTCGAGTCCGAGCCAGAATCTGGCAGTTGAGGACCTAGCCACTTACGTCGATACACTATCCGCAATCGACTCACATGCGCATCCGATGGCGTATGTCGCGCCCGGCGCGCCGGCCGATACCGACTTCGACGCGCTGCCACTCGACGGAATACCGCCGTTCGACTTGCCGCTGCCGCTGCATGCGAACAACCCGGCCTATAAGCAGGCGCAGGCGTCATTCTATCAGACGAAAGCTGGCGATACAGATTCCGTAAGAGCTGCCGCGCGCTCTCAGGCGATCGCTCACCATGGAGAACAGTTCCAGACGTGGGTACTCGATCAGCTTCACATCAGCACGATGCTGGCGAACCGTGTCGCGATGGGAACGGGACTCAAGTCACCGCGCTTCAGATGGGTCTCATTCGCCGACGCACTGATGTACCCGCTCGACATAAGTGGCGAGGGAAAGCGAACGCCTGATACAAAAGCGTTGTACCCGCTCGAAGCGAAGCTACTTCGACGCTATCTCCGCGATCTTGGATTGGCGAAAGTGCCGCCGACACTCGACGGATATCTTCGCGAGGTTGTGACCGCGACCTTGCTACGGCAACACGATGCAGGAGCGGTATCGATCAAGTTCGAAGCCGCGTACCTTCGCCCGCTAGACTTCAATCCCGCCGACTCGTCCGCCGCCGCGACGATCTACCGACGTTTTGCTGCCGCTGGAGTACCGACGAGCGCGGAGTACAAGACGCTCGAAGACTACCTGATCAGGTACATCAATAGAGAAGCCGGTCGCCTGGGCATGGCAGTCCAGATTCACTCCACAAACGAGTTTGGCAAATACTACTCGGCCGACGGTGCCGCACCGCATCTGCTCGACTCGATGTTCAGCGACGCGTCGCTCAAGGGAACTAACTTCGTAATCGTCCACGGTGGATGGCCGCTGATCGACGAAACCATCGTGCAATTGAAAAAGCCCAACGTCTACGCAGATATCTCGATGATGGACCAGCTGGCTGATTCAACGGCACTCGCAAGGTCGCTGAGGCTGCTGTTGGAGTCGGCGCCAGACAAGGTGATGTTCGGCACAGACGCATTCGACGGTGGCGCGTTGCAGGGATGGGAGCAGGTCGGTTGGGTTGCTGCACACAACGCACGCCGAGCCCTCGCCGATGCATTGACCTCGATGGTCCACGATAAGACAATCTCTCCAGAGCGCGCGAGAGAATTGGCG
>JBDUEH010000428.1:0-2862 GCA_040002555.1 Gemmatimonadales bacterium
CCTTGAGCGAGCCCATCAATCCGTCGGTCTCGAGCACGACCGGCAGGAGTCCGCGGGACAACTGACGAGTCTTGTGGATGGCCTCGTTCACCAGTTGTACGATCTTTGCGGCGTCGGCGGTTTCCTCGGTCGCGTTCTTTGACGAAAGTTTTTGCTCGAGCACCTTGCTCATAAAGGCAATGCCGGTCAGATGCTGCCCTAGCCCGTCATGCAGGTCCTGGCCGATTTGACGCTGCTCACGCGAGCTGATTTCCATCACCGCTTGTTCCATCCTTTTTCGCTCGGTGATGTCAATTCCAGTAGCGATTACGTAGGCAGGTGCAGTCCCTGCCGCCGGAAGGCTCGAGTTCGACCACGCGATTCGTCGACGGTCGCCAGCCGCCGTGATCAGATCGCTTTCGTATTCGCTCTTTCCGTCGAGAGCGTCGAGTATTCCCGGAACTGCTCGAGAGCGTACCTCATCGTCCGACATGAAGAGATCGGAAAACTGCCGGTCGCGCATCTCGCTCGACGAGTAGCCGCTTATCAGCTCGCACGCCCGATTCGATCGAATGATTCTTCCATTCGAATCCAGCACGACGACGAGCGCGCCGACCGTGTCGAGAATTGCTGAAACCACGTTCCGCTCTTCCTGAAGTGCCTGCTCGGTCTGCTTGAGATCGGTGATGTCGAACGCCACTCCGTGAATGAACCACGGCCTGCCGTTTTCGTGACGGATCATCTTCGCTTCGCAATGAAACCAGATCACCTGCCCATTTCGGGCGATGACGCGGTATGCCGACCTCAGTGGCTTCCCGGTGAGCAGCATGTTGGCCGCCTCGACGCTCCATCTACTCTTGTCGTCGGTGTGAATCTGGTTGTACCAGCGCACTGGATCCTGGAGCCACTCCGCCTGAGTGAAGCCAACAGCCTCCTCGATTCGCGGGCTGATGTACGCCTCGCCAATTCCCCGGTCGAGGTACGCCATGAAGACGATTGCAGGGATCTGCTCCACCAGCGCCCGATACATCGCTTCGAGGTTGGGAATCTCGGTTTCCGTACTCGTGATTCCCTTGTCGCCCGGCGATTTTTTTTCTGAATAATCCGCGTCACCGGCGCCCTTGAAGAAGACCGCGGCAAGATCCATTAGCGCCGCTTCTGCGTCAACGAGCTCGAGCGCTTCGAGCTCCGAAAGTAAAGTTGCAGACGGCGTTTCCATCTTCAGTTCAGTCGCGCGGGTGCGGCGGTTGCCGCCACGCCGGCTCCTTGTTCAAGGAGGAGAGCGTAAAACGGCGCAGTGCCTGAATCGCGCGCCCGTAAGTCATTACCGCGTTTGACGACAGCAATGATCCCGGCGGCTGGTCCATGAATGGCTGAAACTTGTCCGGAAAGCCGGGCATCGTGCACCCGATACATATCCCTCCAACGTTGGGGCATCCTCCTATGCCCCCGATCCACCCGCGCTTTCCAACATTGCACTGAACCACCGGTCCCCAGCAGCCGAGCTTCACAATGCAGAGGTTCGACCCGTATGCCTCCGCGAATTCGCCCTGCTCATAGAATCCGCCGCGATCACATCCCTCATGAACGGTGTTCGCAAAAAGCCATTTGGGCCGCAATGAGTCGTCGAGCGGAATTTCGGGGGCTCGTCCATTGGCCATGTACAGGAGATAGAGTAGCGTCTCCATGATGTTGTCCGGCTGCGTCGGACATCCCGGGACGCATACTATAGGAAGGCCCGCCTGCGACTTCCATTTCCAGCCAACGTAGTCAGGCAGACCCATGGCGCCGGTGGGATTGCCCTGCATGGCGTGAATGCCGCCATAAGCCGCGCACGTCCCGACTGCCATTACCGCCCACGCGTTTGGCATTAGCCGGTCGAGCCAATGGCATGTAGTGATTGGCTCGCCGGTTGTCTTATCGGTCCCGAACGCGGCCCAGTATCCGTCAGCCTTGTTCGTCTCATCGGGAATGGAGCCTTCGACTACAAGAATGAAAGGTCCGAGAGTCCCTTCAGCTCCGCGATGAAAGAACTCGAGGAACTCGTCGCCGTTCTCCATCGATAGAAATGGATTGTGCAGCGTGACCTTCGGCAGCCACGGAATTGCTCCACCGAGAACGTCCTCGATGCTCGGCTGCGTCGCCGCTGTCATGGCGATGGTCTCGCCGTCACAGCTCAACCCGGCGCTGAGCCAGAGAATCGTGATCTCGTTGATCGGTGCTCGGTTGGGAGCCACGCTACCTTGCCGGGTCGAGTCGTTCGTGGACCTTCTCAGCATTCTTAAAGCGCCGCGTCAGCGAATTCGCAAGGGCCGGCTGGGTCGCCACTACAAGACGTCGGAGAATCTCCGCCCGGTGTACGGCATCCCCATGGCCGGATAAAACGCGTGGGCATCCGCGCGATGCTCGGCACTTGTAACGGTGAGCCGTGAACAGCCGAGCGATTTTCCCCATTCGCGTGCGTAAACGACAAAGATTTTCCCAACTCCGCGCCGACGGGCGGCATTTGTTACGACGAGCGCCGCGATGTACGCTACTGGTCCCGGCGCGTGAAGCCCCCAGTGTTTTGAGAGAACCAGCAGGCCGAGCGGCGTTTTATCATCATCAACTGCGAGCTTCACTGCCCCGCCTTCGGCGATGACAAGCGAAAGGCGTTTGGGAATATCGATCGCCTCGGTAGGATGGCCAAGCTCCGTCAACAGTGCCGCAACAGCCTCGGCGTCGTCAGGACCGGCATCGCGCAAATGAAAATCTCGATCGCTCATGCTTCAACGTTGTTCAAACGCTGCGAACGTCGCAACGACAATCGTAGACTCTTGCTGTTTTCGGATGTATACTCGCCCCACATGAAATTGTATTACCTCGGTGTCACACTCTGCCTGC
>JBDUEH010000429.1:0-2859 GCA_040002555.1 Gemmatimonadales bacterium
CTCGTGTTCAAGACTCATTCAGAGCCGCACGTCGGCGATGTTTCTTTCTTCAGAATTTTCTCGGGCGCGCTGACCAACGGGCAGGAAGTTTTTAACGCCACGCGCGGTCACGCCGAAAAGATGGTGCATCTCGCTGTGCCGCAGGGAAAAGAACGAACCGAAGTTCCGATGCTTCATCCCGGTGACATCGGCTGCGTTGCCAAATTGAAAAACACTCACACGAACGACACTCTCTCCACGCGCGAGCATCCCGTTCGTCTCCCGTCCATCGAGTTTCCTGAGCCTCGCGTTGTTTACGCCGTCCATTCAACGGCTCGCGGGGAGGAAGAGAAACTTCAGCAGGGTCTTCATCGCCTGCACGACGAAGACGCGTGCTTTCAGACCCACTACAACGCTGAGACTCACGAGACGATCGTCGCGGGATTGGGCGAGCGGCATCTCGACATCGTCATGGCGCGTCTCAAGAGACATTACAACGTCAGTGGCGATCTAAAAAAACCGCAGATCGCCTACCGCGAAACGATTATCGGAAAGGGTGATGGCCAGGGCCGTCACAGAAAACAAAGTGGCGGCAAGGGACAGTTCGGAGATTGCTGGGTGCGCATGGCTCCAACTGCGCGCGGCGCGGGTTACAACTTCGTGAACTCTGTCGTCGGCGGTACGATACCGAGCAAGTTCATCCCCGCGGTCGATCGCGGAGTTCAGGAAGCCTCGGCGCGCGGAGTGCTCGCGGGCTATCCAATGGTCGATTTCCAGGTGGAGGTCTACGACGGGTCATACCACTCGGTTGACTCGAACGAAATGTCGTTCAAGCTCGCCGGAATTCTCGCCTTCAAGACAGTTGCGCAAAAATGCAAGCCGATTCTTCTCGAGCCCCTCGACGAAATTGATGTCACCACTCCTGACACCTACCTTGGCGACGTACTTGGCGACATCTCTGCGCGACGCGGGCACATCCTCGGCACCGATTCAATTCCCGGCGGGAGGTCTAAGGTGCGAGCTGTCGTGCCTCAGGGAGAAATGCATCTTTACGCGACGGACCTTTTCTCGAAGACACATGGTCACGGCACATTCGTTCAGAGATTCAAGGGCTACGAGCAAATGCCACCGGACGCGACGAAGGCGATAATTGCCGAGAACCGTGGAATGAAGGAGGCGGTGGGCGAGTAAGTTTACCGGGCGACACGACGTCGCTTGAGTAGAGACACTTCAAAGACAGGGGTAACGCATGGCCAGGGCCTTTGCCGTAACGAGTATTCTCGCACTTACGGCGATGTCGGCCGGCGGACAGTCAGTGACCTATCCCTCTGCGACGCGGCAGATAGCTGCCGCAATCAGCCCGCTTCCGGAACAACAGCAGGCAGCGGCACGAGTGCTGGGGCACGACGCAAAGGGAAACCTCGTCGTTCTTCGCCGAGGCTCGAACGATTTCACCTGCATCGCGGACGACGGTATCGCGAAACAATACCATGTCGCGTGCTATCATAAATCTCTCGAGCCGTTCATGGCGAAAGGCCGCGAGCTTCATGCGTTGAAGAAATCTCGCGAAGTGATCGACAGCATTCGCGGCGCTGACATCAAGGCGGGACGATTCTCGATGCCGTCGAGGCCGGCGGCCCTCTATCAATACTATGCGTCGCGTGACAGCGTCGACGGATCGGGAAATGTCAAAGGCGCGTCGTACCTGTACGTGGTCTACACGCCGTACGCGTCGCAGAAGACAACCGGGATTACCGAGAACCCGATCGAAGGCGGCCCATGGATCATGTATCCGGGAAAACCGTGGGCGCACCTGATGATCGCGCCGCAGAAAACTGCGGCAGTCACGCTAAGGTGAGCGACGACGAGCAGGTCTTCGTCATCCGAACTTTTTCAAACGACGTCGAAGCGCGATTAGCCGAGTCGGTGCTGGATGCGAACGGAATCGACTCGTCGATCATTGGCGACAACGCAGCTGGGATGCTCCCCTACCTCAATGCCATGCACCCCATCCGCCTCGTGGTGAAAGAGGCGGATGTCGAAGCAGCTGTGGCCCTGCTCAGTGAGCCGTTAGCCGACTGAAATCGTCGGCGAGCTCGTTGGCCCGCCTAATCGAGAACTGGTTAAGGCACCTTACGCGCGGCCTCGCCCACAAGGCGCCCTCCTTTCCTCGTCCGCGCGCGCGGCACTGATTGTCGCGGTAGACGAGCCAGGAGCGTTGTGAAACACGGAGTCTCTCGACTGAGGCCGGATCCGCGCCGCCGTTGCGAACGCCTTCCTGTCTTCGGATCTCGGTGATGAGCGCACGATAGATCCGGTTGAGCCGCATGTCGGCTGCGGGGAGGGTCGCACGAACGCATTCCTCCTGATCGGCCTTGCGCGGTGCGTTGCAGGCCGCCGCGCCTTTGCGGGTCGGGCCGGACGCAACGGCGGGAGCGGCGGGCTCTGGAGTGGAGGCCGCAGGCGCAGGCACGACGGGTTGTGGTTTGACGGGAAGCGGAACGGTGACGCTCGGCGTTGCAACCGCGGTTTTATTCCCCGTTGGGGGGGCAGCAGCAGTGTCGCGATCCGCCGCATCCGGCGGCCGGTATTCTCCAATCGAATCCACCAGGAGCGTGTCCCGGTTTGCGAGTGCTAAATCCGACGCTAACGCCGAATCGGCGGCGATATCATCTCGAGTTTTTGATGGCGCGCCACTATCACAAGCAACCGCGCCCAAGGCGGCCGCGAAAAACGATACCGTGCCTAACTGTCTCCATCCAATTATCATCCCTGACTCCGGGAGAAGGCGTCATTTCCCAGGACGCATGATTCTGCTTGCCAGTGCGTCACAACGTACACACAGGTCAAATGTTACTCAACGCATACCGCGCCGTAACT
>JBDUEH010000430.1:0-2849 GCA_040002555.1 Gemmatimonadales bacterium
CGCCCCGAGTTCGAGCGTGAGCTGTACCCATCCTCATCGCACCGCCTGGTCCTCTCCCAGATTGCGCAGACCGTCACGTTCGAGCCATCGCGCTTCACCTCGAAGGTGATCTCACCCGTCTGCCGCATTCGGTATCGACGCGTCGCCGTGACGATGACATCCCTGCCGGTTGCTTCCTTGACCTGGACGTCACCCTTCATGGTGCGCACCCGAAGCCATGAGCCCCCCGGGACCTGCCCCTTGAAGACTTCGGTCCGCCCTTCATTCGTCTGGGCGCCCGCAAGGGCGGCGGGAAGTGCGAGAAACATCACGGCGCGAAAGAGCATCGAGGTATCCCCTGAATGGTGATTGGTAAGACCGGTTCGACATTCAGGCCTACGGTTTGGTTTGAACCGGGTTTCGTAACGGTGTAGACTTGGCTATGACGAAACCGTTGGCTCTACGGCCTAAGGCGCGCCCAATTCGGGTTATGGCGTGGCCGGCGTTCGCCAATCGTCTGGAAAATCCATACAACGCTCTTCTCTACTCGGCACTCCGGGATCTCGACGTCGAAGTCGTCGAGTTTTCCGTGCAGAGGCTGTTATTCGGACCTCGCGCCGATATTCTGCACATTCACTGGGCGCCGACCAATAGAATTCGCGGGGCGAAGCGTGCCGTCGTAAAGCGCACTTCCGCAGAAATGCTCTGGCTCCTGTCTCTGGCGCGGCGACGAGGAATGAAAGTCGTCTGGACGGCTCACAATGTGACTGCCCACGACAAGCGCGAGCACCCGGATCTGGAGAAGAAATACTGGCCGATGGTCGCCGACCGCTTGAGCGCTGTAATCAGCCTCAGCAAGTCTGGAACGGAGGTCCTTCGAGATCGGCATCCTCCGCTTGCAACGGTACCCGCATTCGTTAGCCGGCATGGAAGTTATCGGGGTGCGTACCCTCGAGATCTCAGCCCTGAGAAGGCCCGCACGGCTCTCGGAATTCCAACTGACGCAAAAGTTCTGTCATTTGTCGGCCAGGTGCGGCCATACAAGAACCTGCCCGCGCTGCTTCGCGCATTTTCGAAGGTCGACGATCCCAACGCCGTGCTGTTGATCGCAGGCAAGCTGAAACTTTACGAGCACTCCGCGGAATTCGAAGACCTGGTTGCCCGCGACGCCCGCGTCAAAGTGTTTCGCGAATTCGTCCCCGCGGACAAGCTGCAACTTTATCTCAATGCGGCGGATCTTGTGGTGTTGCCGTTCCGCGAAACGCTGAACTCAGGGAGCGCGATTCTCGGATTGTCATTCGACCGACCGGTTCTCGTTCCCGGTCACGTTTCGCTTGTCGAATTGGCGCGTGAGATCGGAGGTGACTGGATCATGACATATGACGGCGAGCTCACGCCGGACATTCTCATCCGTTCACTCGATCGATCACTTTCAATGCGCGGTGCCACTGCGCCGCTTGAATCTCTCGAGTGGCCACTCATCGCGCGACAGACGCGCGACATCTATCGTTCTCTCCTGGGATAACCACGGGAATCATTGACATGGAGAAGCGCGATTAACAACCGACTGCGAAGAGTCACGCTGCCGCTGGTATTTTCCGTTCTGGTGCTCGCGCTCATCGGACGCACTTCGTCGATCGTTGACTCGCGCGACAATTGGCCGCTGCCTGGAACCAGCCTCGGTCTTCCAGTGTCGTACGTCGCGATGTCTCCCATCTCGCGACTGCTCGACGCTCTCAGTCTTCTTTCGATTCCGCAGACGATCTGGCTCTTTGTCGGGGTCACGCTGGTTGTCATCGGCACAACCATCGCGACCCGAGGGCGCAGCACACGTCGCCTTGCGGTAAGGGTTGCGGTTGGAATCGGTCTGGTGATCGGCGCCGTCGCAATTCTCGAATCATCGGTGATTTTCATTCCACGCCCGATGGCGAATCTCCGCGTTGAAGATTCTGAAACGTTGCGGATCGACTTTCACAGTCACACGAACGCGTCGAAGGACGCCAATCAACGTTTCACACCCGAAGACAATCGCGAGTGGCATAGGGCGGGTGGGTTCGATGTCGCGTACATCTCGGATCACGTGCGGTTCGCGGGGGCAGCCGACGCGATGAAGAAGAATCCAGCGAAGGCTGGCGACAGTCTTACAGTGCTCAGCGCAGTCGAAGGTCGATACCACAAAATTCTATCGACTGTGATGTTGCGGCTCGTCCAGGCAGACACCGCCGTTCTCGACGGAAAAGGTCATCTGCATGAAGGCACAACTTCAATCGGAACAACGCCCGTTACCATCGTCGCAATTCCCAACGGCAACATCGACTCGGTTACGGCAGAGAGTCTTGACAGCCTGCCGCATTTTGTCGGCATGGAATTGGTCGATGCCGCGCCGCGAGGCCTCGGTCAGCTCGACAGGGAAGAAAACAAGATCCGGCGCATCGCGAGCGACAGACACCTGATGCTCGTGTCGTCATCGAACAATCATGGCTGGGGACGGACGGTAGCAGCGTGGAATCTGATGACGATTCCGGGATGGCGCTCGCTTCCGCCAGACTCGCTCGCGGTGTTGATCGAACAGCCATTCCGTACACGACAGACGAACGCCGTAACGATCGTGAAGCGACTCCGTCCGCGGAATCACGGTGTGTCGCTGCCGTTTACGCTTCCAGTCATGCTATATCAGACGATCGGCAGCCTCACGTTTGCCGAGCGAGGCGTCTGGCTGTTGTGGATCTGGGCGATCGCACTGGTGCAACCGCTATTGAAGCGAACGAAGGTGGCCTAACCACAACGTCGAAGGATCCGCCTCGGACTATACGCAGACGGAAAGAGCTTGTTCGCCTGACGAGCCAGGGGACGAGCCTTCGAGCATTTCC
>JBDUEH010000431.1:0-2844 GCA_040002555.1 Gemmatimonadales bacterium
GCTCTCGAATCAGCTGGATTGGTGCGCCGCCCGGTGGTACCTCGAGAGTGCGACCATAACGCCCACATTTACTACCTGCTCATGCGGAACCTCGACGATCGTTGTCAGTTTATCGCGAATCTGAAGCAACAGGGCATCCACACGGTATTTCACTACGTGCCGCTGCACAGTTCGCCGCAGGGAATCAGGATAGGCCGCGTTGCCGGACCGATGAGTGTTACCGAGAGCGTAAGCGAGCGCCTCGTGCGCCTGCCGTTGTGGCCAGGGCTCGAGGAAGTTCAGGACGAAGTCATCAGCCGGATTATTGCGATCGCCGAGGCGCTTCCGTAAGGCTTGCGAGTGCATCATCGCGCGCGGCGGCCGTGTCATCCGCGTCGATGAATCTGAGCGTGCGCTGAGGGTTCCCAGCCACAACTGCGTATGGTTCAATACTCCGGCTAACGATCGTCCGCGCCCCGATGATCGCGCCTCGACCCACCCTCACGCCCGGCAGAATGACCGCGTCGAAGCCGACCCAGACATTGTCTTCGAGAACAACTGGTAGCGGTTTGCCCGCCGCCGGAAAGTGCCGCGTGTTACTCTCGGCGGTCGCAAGTAGCGCGGCTCTGCGATCTCGAGCCGATACCGTCGCTGCAGTCCAGCTGTCGGTGATGACGACACCCCACGACAAAAGACAATGTGAGCCGATATCAACGCGGTCGTCACAGACGATGTACGTCCCATTCAGCACGGTATAACCGCCAACTGTCACCCGCCCACGCGGCCCGACGACCATCGCCGCGCGATCGTAGATCCCTGACGCCTCGCCGACCACGAGGCCCGGCTCCTCCATTGAATTGAACGCGGCGAAACCGTAACTGCTGTCGATGTAAACATCGTTGCCGATGACGATGTTCGAGGGAAGTCCAATCGGATACCAGTCGTCCGGCAGGTGCGTTCGCGGGGTCGCCGTCAAACGTGCGCCACCTCGCGAGCGGGGTTTCCAGAAACCGTCGCTCCGGCGGGGACATCGCGCAGCACCAGCGCTCCCGCCTCGATGATGGCGCCGTCGCCAATCGTCACACCTTTCAGGATCGTCGCATTGTATCCAATCCAGACGTCATCACCAATCCGCACTGGCCGCTTATCGATCGGCGGTCTGCGCTTGCGGTCTCCAACCGGTGAGAGAGCGATACTGTCGGCGATGCGCAGCGCGGCGCTGACCGGATGAAAATCCGAATCGGCAATCGTCACGCCGCCCGCGATCATCACGTATGACCCGATCGTGATACGCGACGCGCACACGAGCGACGCATTCGAGAGATAGCAATAGTCACCGATCTCGATCACACCGGCCGCTTCAGCAGCCAGGGACGTCCGCCAGATTGTCACGTTCCGTCCGACGCGGAGGCCTGTCTCCGCAGTCGAGAAATAGTGCTTGAAACTGAAACTGGAGTCGATGACCGTGCCGTCACCGACAACGATGTTGAGAGGGATAGTCGCTTTGAACCAATCGCCGGCAAGCTTCGATCCCGCAATTAGCGGTAGAAAGACTTCGCCGCTCACGAGGCTCCTGCGGCAGCGAGCAGATCGCGCAACACTACTCTGGCATCAAACGATTCTTCGGCGACCATCCGGGCCGAGCGCGAGTGCGCTCGCGGATTGCTCATGATTTCATTCAGTCCGGCCACCGCTTCGTCGAGGGTTGTAAAGCCAATTAGCCCGCTGCCTGAAGGAATATGCCGCCGCCACCCGGTGTCCTGCGTCACGACAGGCCGCCCACTTGCCAGGTAACACGCTGAACGGCACGAGAACCATCCTGTCCGACCCTTGACGTAGGTTTGTTTGGCCACGGAAAACTCGCCCGCAGAACGTCCAATGAAACTGCGATACGTGTTCCAGTCTGGAATCGCTTGATCCGGATCAAATACGGTCCACCCCGATTGCTCGGCCAGCTCGGCGGGGAAGGGAATGCCGGTGGTTTGTCCGACGACGACGCCCAAAGGTGACGAGACGCGTTGCGGAATCTCCATTACGCCAAGGAATTCAACGTCTTTCTGCCCCCAAAGTTCTCCATCGAACATCAACGGATCTCCCGCGTACCAGTTCATCACGGTTGTAAAGCCCAGATTGCTGGGAGGAATTTCTGTCACCGGCCACTGGTCCAGGCAGATTGGCTGCCGCGTTGGTCGCCACGCGACCGACGTGTGGGGAATCCGGCAATCGGCTTGTCCGATGCTTTCGCCAAACGTGAAATGATGCGTGTGCTCGGCAACGAGTTGGCGCATCCCTCCTCCGCCCTTGGTAAACCCCGACATGTCCACATGCTGAATTTGCGTGAACATCGGGTCCGAGTCGATGAGAATGCGCGTCGGAATCGCACGGTACTCGTCGCGAACGACTGTCGAGCACGAGACGTTGACGAAGACATCAGCGGTTCGGCAAACCTCCGCCACTTCTGCGCTCGACATCCCGAACCATGTGCCTGTCACCTCGTCGCGATAGGCCCAGCGACCCGCGAATCCGAACGCGCTCATTAGCCGGCTCAGATATTCGACGTTCGCTGCAGATGACACTCCACCCGAGGCATCTTCCTGGTATATGGGCCACAACGCCGTATCCTCGATGTAGTAGACATCGTGGCCCAGCGATGCGAAGCCGAGCGGATATTGGATGTAATCCCAGGCGATCCCGCCCGCGGGCAGCAGCCCGAGAAACCCTCCTACAACAATTCGCACGCGACGCTTTTCTCCTGGTTGTCGGGAGTAACTGAGTTCATGATGGTTAAATTGCCACGCTCGAACCTAACGTGGCCACAGCCTCGCGTGGTCACGGCGCCCGGGAAAATCCCGCAACCTGTTGAGT
>JBDUEH010000432.1:0-2843 GCA_040002555.1 Gemmatimonadales bacterium
GGGGTAACGAGAATGCGCTCGACGATGGCGATCGCGCTTGTCAGCAGCACGATTATGTACAGCCGCCTCAGCGTCTGCGGATCATCGGCGATTTCGGGGCTCGCCCTGCCGACGAAATACAACAGCATGAAGAACGCGATGTCCCTGATTCCGAAGAGCTCGGCGCCCGAAGGCAGCTCAATTCTAAAGAATACTTTCCCGGCTAGAAGGAAGACGATTGCGATCGCGATCAGCGAGCCAACCGCGAGATCTATCCAGGAGATGGCGACGCGTGGTCCGCGGCCAGTCGCAGCGCGCAGAACGACCAAAACGATCAGGCCGACCACGGCTGCTTCCTTCCACGCGGCCAGTGCGCGTACGGTTCCCATGGCGAACCCGAGTCCGCCAAACAGCATTGCGACCAGGAGGCTGTGAAATGGCAGTCCCCACGAGAACACCGGCAGGGCGACTCGATTGAAGAAAATCTTTTGAGGTGCCGCTGGTTCGGCCATAGAAGAAAAAACTAATGGTGCTGGACGGCGTTCGCATTCGGGCGGTATTCACCCAACAACTGCAGGACTCAACGCGTATGACAGATATCCGCCAGTAGGACGATAACGGCAATCAACAGGAATAATGAAGTTTTCCTCACTAAGCGTGTTCATTGCGGCGTTGTTTTTCGTGCCGCTCGTCGGCTCAGCCCAGGTCGGATCGACAACCGACATCATCATGGGCCGGGTCACTTCTCCCGATGGACAGCCGGTCGCCGGGGCGCACATCGAAGTAACGTCCGCCGAAACGCAGATCTCCCGCACCAAAACGACCGATGCGAACGGCCGTTATTCCATTCTGTTTCCCGATGGCGGAGGAGCGTATTTGGTGCAAGTCGTGTCAATCGGTTACGCGCCTCAGCGATTCAGCCTCGTTCGTAATAACGATGAGGACCGACTTGTTCGGGACGTCGTCATGGGTAGAAATGCGACTGTGCTGCAGAGCGTGCAGGTGCGTGGGCGACCGAATGGACGAGCAACCGACAGACCCGAGGCCGGATCGACGGAACGAGCGTTGAATCCAACGCAGCTCATCCGGCTTCCGGTTGATCCTGGCGACCTCAACGCACTCGCTACTCTCGCGGCGGGCGTGATCGGTGTTGCGGCGACTGACTCAACTCAGGCTTCGTTCTCCGTTGCCGGACAGCCTTCAAACCAGAACAGCATCACGCTCGATGGCTTGTCGTTCGGCTCAGGCAGCGTGCCGGACGAAGCCGTTCGCAGCACGAGAGTAGTAACGAGCACTTATGACGTTGCGCGAGGTCAGTTTACCGGCGGTTTGGTCGCAAGCACTACTCGCGGCGGAACAAACGTATTTACCGGCGCTCTCGATTACTCGCGACAGGATCCCAACCTCGAGTTCGTTGACGACGGCGAGAGCGCCTTCTCGCAGAAGTTCACGCAAAACAAGGTAAGTGGGGGGTTCGGCGGCCCCATCATCAGGAACAAACTCTTTGCGTTCGGGGCGCTGACACTCGCTCGCCGTACCGATCCGCTTCAATCACTTCTGGCTGCCGACCCGCTCGCATTCGAGCGGCTCGGCACCAATGGAGATTCGGTCACGCGGTTTCTTTCGCTGTTGAATGGCTACGGTCTCGCGCCGACCTCGGCACAAATTCCGGAAGAACGCCTGAACGACAACGCTTCGAGCCTCGTTCGTGTTGACTACAACCTGGGCGAAGCGAACACGCTGATGATTCGCGGTGACTGGCGCGGATCGATTCAGGATGCGAGCCGCATCTCCGCATTCTCGGTTCCGCATAGCGGTGGGAATGCGAAGGGGTCCGGAGGTGGAGGATTGATCTCGCTCACCTCACACCTCGCGAGCTTCATCAACGAACTCCGGGCTTACAGATCAGTCGACAACAGAAGCACTGATCCGTACGTCCAGGTTCCGTCGGGCCGAGTCACAGTCGCATCGGCTCTGCCAGACGGATCGCTCGGCGTCTCAACGCTGCAATTCGGCGTCAATCCAGCTCTTCCACAGGAAACGCGGACAGGTCTGACCGAATTGAGCGATGAGGTCTCGCGTGTATCGAAGACTGGCGCGCACCGCGTAAAACTTGGCGTCCTTCTCAACGAAGACGAGAGCCACAGCGGGGCCTTCTCCAACGCGCTCGGCACTTTCACATTCAATTCTCTGGCTGACTTCGCCACGGGAATGCCGGCGACATTCACTCGCACGCTGGCGAATCCGCAACGCAATAGCCGGAGCATTAACGGGGCGCTCTACCTGGGCGACGCGTGGCGACAGTCGCAGAAATTTCAGCTCACATACGGCGCTCGTGTTGAACACTCGTTGTATCCGGATGCTCCGCAGTTCAATCCCGTTATCGATTCGTTGTTCGGTCACCGAACCGACGCATTCCCGTCCGAAACACACATAAGTCCGCGGGTTGGATTCACATATACGTACGGCTTCAACCAGAACGGTCCTGCCTCCGGAAGTGTTCGGGGAGGCATTGGTGAGTTCCGCGGCAAGGCGCAGTCGGCCCTGTTTGCGTCTGCTGCCGACGCCACAGGACTCCTGAACGCGCAATCTCAAATCGTCTGTGTGGGATCGACAGTTCCGGTTCCGGACTGGCAGGCGTATCTCGCGAATCCGGCGACGGTACCGACCACGTGCAACGGCGAAAGCCAGCAGTTCGCGAATACGCGGCGCAACGTCACAGTATTTGCAGACGACTTCGCCGCGCCGCGCGCGTGGAGAGGATCCCTCGGATGGAATCGGCGTTTCGCCGAGCGGTACAGTATTTCTATCGACGGGTCATTCGCTCACGGCCTCGCGCAAACAAATGCGGTTGATCTGAATCT
>JBDUEH010000433.1:0-2834 GCA_040002555.1 Gemmatimonadales bacterium
ATTTTGAGGGAATGTGTGGCCGATCGACTTTGCATGATGCGCCAGTCAGCGTTCTTGGAAAATTCCATTTGCCGCCGCTGTTGCCCGGGTTCAAGCCGAGGTACAACATCGTCCCGTCTCAGGATCAGTGGACGATCGTCCTCGACGATTCCGCAAAACCGGCCGCACGGCTACTGCGGTGGGGACTCGTCCCGTCTTGGGCGGACAACCCATCGATTGGCGCTCGGCTGATCAATGCGCGGTCGGACGCGGTTGCCGCAAAGCCGTCTTTCAAGGAGTCGTTCAGAAATCGGCGATGCGTTATCCTTGCTGACGGTTATTACGAGTGGGGTGGTGTGGGGAAGGCGAGGGCGCCGTACTTCTTCCACCTCGACGGTCACCGCGATTTTGCGCTCGCCGGATTGTGGGATCGGTGGCAGCGCGGCGATGAAGTTCTCCAGACCTGCATTATCATCACGACCCAGTCGAGTCCCTTTGCAGCGAGAGTACATCATAGGATGCCGGTCGTGCTCGCCCCGGATCATGCTGTCGAGTGGGTCGATGCGGCGACGAAAGACTCACGTCTCCTTGATCTGATGGAGCCATACTCTGGCGGCGATCTAACGACTTATGAAGTGAGCAACATCGTGAACAGTCCGGCAAATGACGGCGTCGAGTGCATAGCGCCGGCACCGCCAAAGCCACTGCCGATAGAGTTGTCGCTCTTCGACCTTTAGCTACGGCCAAATGATTACGACATCAGAGCGACGATTTTTGCCGGCGAGGTGGTTGTTGTATGCCACCGTTTTGTACGGAGCAACCTCGCTAGTCTACTTTGTTGCACCCATTCTCGGTGATTTCTCCAGAGTATTTCTCGGTACCACTCCCTTCCCGCATGACACCGTTCTGAACGCTGGAATTCTCGAAATGGGATTTTCGCCGATTGTTTGATTCGCGGCTCCTTGTATTCGAATGGCCAGCCGGTTTTCCGCTTACGAACACGCTTGCCGCCGTAGAAAATCTTCTTGGATGGCAGATTTTCTACGCGCCGCTTCGGCGCCGATCGCCTACTGCGCCGCGCTCAAAACCGTAGTCGCATGGTGAGCGGGATTGTTTTTTGCTTTTGATGCTCGAGATGCGTCCGTCAACATCGTGTGCAAGGGAATCGCTTGCGCTTGCCGACCCGATTGATGTCTCGGACGCTTATCCCTTTATCGCTCGCGAGCGTGACCGAGGGGGAGTAGTTGAGTTGCCCGGAAGGACGGACAAGGGCTACGCGACACCCTTCGCGACCCGTTACGCGTAGGCAAGCGCGGGTCACCCGCGGCGCGTCACCGCGTTCCACGGAAGTGTTCTTCCCCCTTTGCTCGATAGCCTGCGGAAGGCAAGCTTCAACCTGCCGGATTCCGTCGCACGCCAGCTACTCGTATCTCATGGCGTCACTCGCGTCGTCGTGCCAAGGACCTGTTCCCGAGAGATAGCGGGGACGTGCTGGTGAGCAAGTTTTGTCGCGCAGAAGTACCCGCTTCTCTTCAATACGAAGCAGAGCGCGGTGTTGTCGCTGCTGCGCTAGCCTGCGCAGTTATTATCTGAGACCGCTGATTTCGATCCGGTACTCCTTTGCGATGTTATCGAAGCCGATTGCGTACGACGTCGGATAAACGCCCGGCTTTGCGTAGCGCGAAGGGAGCTTGATGGTCGTAACTGACATCGCCGGCTTTGCATCGAGCAGCGATTTGGCCACCATCGGCTCATAGAAAGTGAAGGCGCCGTCCCACGAGCCGTAGATGAATTCCTTCGTGAACGCCTGTCCGTTGAATTCCGGGGAGCTGGGATCGGTCCAGTGTACGCCCATCTGCGGAATGGCGAACGGATCGTTCACATATCCTGATGGAACGAACTCCGCGCTTGGCAAGCGCGCCGTCTTGGCGCCGAACTGCGCGTCCGTCGGCAGTATCGCGGCGCGTTCATCTGGAGTGATGGTGTAGAAATGGACGTCGAAGTGGGGAACCGTAAAGACTCCCTCAGGCGGATGTCCCGTGGGGCTCCAATTTATGACCGCGTGCTTGTAGGGAGCTGGCGCCTCCGACGGCAGGGCGAACACATACGCGGTTCCCACGGCAGGCAATCCGGCAAGCGCGGTCTCCGAGAAGCTCACGCCGACGCTCACCGGCGCTCCGTCCGAGGTGAGCACCACGTAACTTCGAGCGGTCCCATTGTTCATTGTTATCGATGGTCCGAAATAAGTCTTGTCGGGCGATGTTCCGTCCGAGCAGGCAACGGCTGCAACGGCGGCCAGCGCGGCTGCCGCCCATATCCTCGATAAAGTCATCGTCTCTCCTGTTCAATCTGGGTCTGGGCCCCACATCGTGGGTCTAATCATGAGGGTTACCACGTACCGGCGCAAGAACGCTGATTCATGCTCCCATAGGGCGACTGCCTTTCGAAACGATGAACTCCTTTGTGTCGAGCCTACGGCTGGCGGCGGTGTGGAGCGCGGCTTCATCGACCGCCGCCTCGGGACCTTCACGCAGGTCTCCATGGAGCGCCATAACGGCGACGAACACATTATCAATGTTATGTTGATGCTCCAATTCCAAGGCTGAGAGGACTGATTGCCATTCGCACATCCCTTACAAGTCGCTCTCGCGTTCGGCTTGGCGGCCGCGCTGACCTTGAAAGGGTGGGATCGCCCGAGAACGGCGTTCGCCGCGGGTCGCCTCTCGTTCATACTTGGCGTGGCATGGATTATCCTCGGAGGCTGGAAGCGCTGGTACCCACAGGGCGACGCAATCGCCGCCGTTGCAACATGGGCGCTCAGCGGCTGGCTTTGCGGCCTGATCGCGTGGACGCTC
>JBDUEH010000434.1:0-2830 GCA_040002555.1 Gemmatimonadales bacterium
TTCCTGTTCGTCGTCATGCTTCTCAACCTCGGGCATCCATCAGAGATCGCCGATGCGAGAGGAAAGCTCCCGGTGTTTGCTGCAGTGGTAATCGGCATCGGTATGCTTGCCGAAATCATGACAATCGCACGGACCAGGATCGATACCCGCTTCGAAGTCCCGAAAGGCTACGCCGCCGACCAGATGGCGCATCTTGGCGCAGTTGGCAGTGTCGCACAACCGCTATTCAACGAGTATCTACTCGCCTTCGAGCTGACCAGCGTTCTGTTGCTGGTCGCCATCGCCGGAGCAGTTGTCCTCGGCAGACGAAAGGACGGAAATGCTAGCTGAGTCACTCGCCCTGTCGGCGTTGCTTTTCACGATCGGCGTGATCGGCGTTCTGACACGCCGAAATGCGATCATCATCTTCATGTGCGTCGAGCTCATGCTCAACGCGGTGAACCTCACCTTCGTTGCTTTCTCGCGTTACTACGGAGCGGCGGGGCAGGTGTTCGTCGTATTCGTCATGACTGTTGCCGCAGCTGAAGCCGCGGTCGGCCTCGCGATCATCATTTCGATCTTCCGCCACCGCCAGTCGGTGGACCTGCAGAACATCAATCTCCTCAAAGGATGATGCTCCTCCAGATCGCAGCTACTGCGCATCCGCTGGCGGGAACGGTGGCCGAGTGGGTGTGGCTGCTTCCGATTCTGCCGTTCATTGGATTTCTGATCAACGGCGGCATTTCATTGTTCAGCGCCGCCCGTATCGGCCCCGACGATCCCGACATGGGACATGGTCACGATTCATCGTCGAACGCTCCTGAGATTTCCGATGCTGAAGAACATGGCGCACATGGTGACGACCACCACGCGGTGAAGCCGCATCGTTATGCAGGAATCGTCAGCACAGTTGGTCCGCTCGTACTTGGTGCGTCCTTCATACTGGCGTTCATGATCTTCTCCGCGATGCGCGGAGTGAACATGGATGCACCCTTCATCCAGAATTACTTCAGCTGGATGCCGGTTGGCAGCCTTCAGATCGACGCAGGGATCCAGCTCGACCAATTGTCAATGCTGATGGTTCTCGTCATCACGGGCGTGGGCACGCTGATTCACATTTTCAGCGTCGGCTACATGAAGGAAGATCCAGGATACCCCCGGTATTTCGCCTATCTGAATTTGTTCGTGTTCTTCATGCTGGTGCTTGTACTTGGCGCGAATTACCCGGTGCTCTTCGTCGGCTGGGAAGGCGTCGGACTTTGTTCGTACCTGTTGATCGGCTTCTGGTTCTCGGAAAAGGCCAACGCTGATGCAGGGAAGAAAGCGTTCATCGTCAACCGGATCGGCGACTTTGGATTTCTAATCGCGATGTTCCTGCTGTTCTCGAATATCGGCGTGCTGGACTTTGCGGGGGTGAAGGCGGCTGCGCCCGGATTGGCTTTCGGGGGCGCGCTCGTGACAGCGATCTGCCTGTTCATGTTTCTTGGATGCGCAGGCAAGAGCGCTCAGATCCCGCTGTACATCTGGCTGCCTGACGCGATGGCGGGCCCGACGCCGGTGTCCGCACTCATCCATGCGGCGACGATGGTCACGGCAGGCGTGTACCTCGTTGCGCGAAGCTCGTTCCTGTTTTCGATCGCGCCGGTAGCGAGTCTCGTTGTCGCGTTGATCGGCGGGCTGACCGCTCTGTTTGCGGCGACGATCGGCCTCAAGCAGTGGGACATCAAAAAGGTCCTCGCGTATTCAACAGTATCACAGCTCGGCTACATGTTCGTCGGTGTTGGAGTCGGTGCGTACACGGCCGGAGTGTTCCACCTCGTCACGCACGCTTTCTTCAAGGCACTGCTATTTCTTGGTTCCGGCTCGGTGATTTACGCGATGCATGCTGCGTATCACCACACCGGAAATCACGACGACGCTCAGGACATGCGCAACATGGGTGGCTTGAAGAAGTACATGCCCACCACGTGGCTGCTGATGTGGGCTGCGACACTGGCGATCGCGGGCATCCCGCCGTTCGCCGGATTCTTCTCGAAGGATTCCATTCTTGGCGCAACGTTCGAGAGAGCGGGACATTCGACGCTCGCTGATGCCGCACTGTTCGGGATTTCCGGCTCGACCTGGCTTTATCTCATCTACGTCTTCGGTGTCGCTGCTGCGTTCCTCACTGCGATCTACATGACGCGAATGATGATCTACACTTTCCACGGTCCTAACAGGGCAGGCGACATGGAACAGTCGCACCTGAAGGAAGCGCCGTGGGTGATGACGGGTCCGCTGGTCGTGCTTGGAATCCTCAGCGTGATTGGCGGATGGCTGAACCTCCCCGAGATGATTCCAGTTGGATCAATCGGTGTTCTCGATCGTTGGCTCGATCCGGTTGTCGGAGAAGCAACCAAACGCGTTGCTGAAGCCGGCGGAGAGGCCGCACACGGGACCGGCAACGAGCTAATGCTGATCCTGATCGCTGTTGCCGTTGCAATTGCCGGAATGGCCGTTGCTTTCGCCCGGCTAAAGCCCAAGTCGCTGGTACCAGCGGCTCAATCGCCGGAAGCAGAAGGTTTTGAGCGGCTGCTAGCCCACAAGTACTATGTGGACGAAGCGTACAATGCCGTTGTCGTCAATCCGACTTATCAAATCTCGAAGAACGTTTTGTGGCGCGGAATCGATGCAGGCCTCATCGACGGTTTGCTGGTAAACGGCAGCTCGGCACTGATGCGCGGCTTTGGCTGGGTGGGGTCGCGAATTCAATCAGGTGCTGTGGGAACTTACGCGTGGGTCCTTGTTGTCGGCGTACTCGCGGTGCTTGGCGCCGTCACACTTCGTTAACGGATAAATGCAAGCTTTTCTC
>JBDUEH010000435.1:0-2823 GCA_040002555.1 Gemmatimonadales bacterium
CCTCTACAAAGCGACTCACGAGCAAGAGGTTGATGATTCCGATCGGCACGTTGATGTAGAAAATCCACGGCCACGAGTACTGATCGGTTAGCCAGCCGCCAAGCGTGGGGCCGAACGCCGGCGCGAGAACGACGCCGAGTCCGAAGATTCCCATCGCGGTTCCTTGCTCCTCGGGCGGGAACGTCTCACGTAGAATTGCCTGCGATACGGTGAGCAGAACACCGCCGCCGATTCCCTGAAGAGCACGGAAGAAAACCATCATCGGCAGCGACCGCGCGAGTCCGCAAGCCATCGACGCGACTGTGAACAGCACCACGCTCGACAGGTAGAAATTCTTGCGTCCGAAGCGCTCGCTCAGGAGCGCGACAAGGGGCATGATGATCACGTTCGCAAGGATGTAGCCGGTTACCACCCACGTGATCTGTTCGATCGTCGCGCCAAGCGTGCCTTGCATGTTTGGCAGAGCGACGTTGACGATGCTCGAGTCGAGCACCGCCATGATCGTCCCGGTCATCACTGACCCGGCGATCAACCACTTGTGAGTCGGCTTCCCTTCTGCGCTATCCATTTGAACCGTGTCAGCCCGTCTTCACGTGAGCGGCGACGGACATGCCCGGGCGCAGCGGACGATCTGGCCCGCAATCCTTCGTGATCGAGACTTTCACAGGGACGCGCTGAACGACTTTCGTGAAGTTGCCCGTCGCGTTTTCCGGTGGAAGGAGCGAGAACTTCGAGCCGGTCGCGCCGCTGATGCTCTGCACTTTCCCGACGGCTACACAGCCGGCGTAAGCATCGACGTCGATTTCGACTTCCTGTCCTACCTTCATACTCGAAAGCTGCGTCTCCTTGAAATTCGCAGTTACCCATGCACCTGTGTCTGCGACGATAGACATGACCTGCTGCGCCGGTTGCATGAGCTGGCCGACTTCAACAGTCTTGCGCGACACCGTTCCACTCGCCGGCGCTACCAGACGTGAGTAGGTCAGCTGAAGCGCTGCGTTGGCACGCATTGCATTGGCTGACTGCTCTCTTGCTTCGGCCAAACGCGTTCCAGCCTGCGCACCCGTTACCGTTCCGCCTGCCGCAGCGGCCTGGCGTTGCGCAGCGTTTACAGCTGCATCTGCGACAGTAGCGGACGCGCGAGCGGCATCGAGTTGTTGAAGCGAGATGATCTGCTTCGCGGCGAGTTCCTGCATTCTGCTGAGGTCGGCGTGAGCGCGCGCAGCATTCGCACGCGCGAGGGCAACCTGGGCTTCGAGAGCGCCCTGTTGCCCGGCCGCAGTCTGAACCTGTGCTTCTGCCTGACCGTTTCCACCGGCTGCCGCGCGGGCAGCGGATAAATCCGCATTCGCCTGCGAGAGCTTTACGGAGAGCTCGGTAGTGTCGAGCTGCACCAGAATCTGCCCTTCAACGACATGCTGGTTTTCGCCAACGCCGACCTTGTCAACGTAACCGCCAACTTTCGCGACGACGGGCACGATGTGGCCGTCGATCGCGGCGTCGTCGGTGGATTGGTGTCCGCGTCCATACAGGTATTTCTGCGAGCCCCAGAATAGAGCGAGCAGAACCGCGATCGCACCTACTCCGATGGTGATCTTGCTTCGCATTCCCCTGCCGGACTCTTCGTTCGAATCGACGGCCGAAAGGTTTGGCCGATTCATTCCTTCACGCTCTGCTGTAGTTGCCATTGTCTTATCTGTTGAATTTCGTTGGTCTTGTTGTCGTCGAATCAGGGCAGCTCTGTGGCAATGCCTTCAGCGCGCGCCAGATCTACTCTCGCCGCTTGATATGATGCCAATGCGTCGATTTCCAGATTGCGCGCTCCGTTCAGCGACAGCGATGCAGCAACGACATCCGCATTGCTTGCTACACCGGCGCGGAATCTGTCCTGCGCCTGAGAATATTCCTGTTGTGCCAGGCCAATCCGCTCGTGAGCGGCCACTACTTGATCGCGCGCGGTTGCCAGATTCAGGATTGCCGATCTCACCTCGACCGAGACCTGGCGCTCGAGCTCCTTTCGGCGCAACTCGAGTCCGGCATTGACCGCTTCCTGCTCGGACAATTTTCCCGACCGGCGGAATCCGTCAAAAATCGGGACCGAGACTTCCACGCCCCAGATGTAAGTATTGAGAAAGTGCGTTCCCTTGCCGATCTCGCCGTCATCAGCAAACGCGTTCACGCTTGGCAGCCGTTCAGCGCGAATCGCGCGCGATCCCTGCCGTCCTGCATCGAGCTGCCGGCTTGCTGCTTCGATATCTGCGCGCCGGTTCATCGCGAGAGTGATTGCTGCTGCCTCATCAGGAATTCCCGCGTTCGCATCCATTCGCTGAAGTGGCGATGCGATCAAAATGTTCGCATCGAGCGGCGCGCCGATGGCCTGAATCAGTTCTAGCCGGGAGCGCAACGCTTCTCCGCGCGCGGAGATTAGCTGCGCGTGAATACCCGACAACTGCGATTGCGCGCGAGTCACGTCGAGACCCACACCAACGCCGGCATGTAGCTGGTCGCGAGCGATCGACAACAGCGTGTCGGCAAGAACAGAGTCCGCGGCTCTTGCGGTAATGAGCGCATCAGCGCGAGCGACGCGAAGATACGCTACTGCAGCGTTAGCTGCAGCCTGCTCGCCTGCGGCTCTTGCATCTGCCTGGCTAGCGCGAACACCGGCACGCGCCGTCTCGACCCGCTGACGCGCTGCGAAATCAATCGCCGGAACGACCACTCTTGCCCGTACGTCGAGCGTGTTCACGGGACCGATGATCTGGCCGGCTGGATCGAGAATCGGCTTCTCACCAGCCGGAGTCGGAAAATCGAATCCGAAAGTCG
>JBDUEH010000436.1:0-2817 GCA_040002555.1 Gemmatimonadales bacterium
TATGTCGCGCACCTGGAGCACGAGCTTTCGCTCGAGGGAGACAATTTCTCCCTGCTGGCGGTTGAGGACTTGTTCCAATCAATATCTCCGTTCGAGGTGGCTAGCCGGCCAGACGACCCGCAATGCCATCCACTGCAAGATCGGAACTAACCGCTGGATTGGTTGAAAACCCTCTTCGGCTCATGTTGTATCGGCCCACAAGTTACGGCTCACAAGCCCGTTCAAATATCGGGTTGCTCGCCGGCCCCCCGCGGAGCGAGAGCACCAAGGCCGCGGAGCTCCGGCCACGCAACGGCCACGGCCGTGACTACCAGAATCGTTCCTACTCCTCCACCCACCACCGCCGCGACTGGACCCACCGCCGCCGCCAGCGCCCCTGACTCGAACCCTCCGAGCTCATTCGACATGTCGATGAACACGCTGTTCACCGCCGAGACGCGCCCTCTCATTTCGTCAGGCGTCCAGAGCTGAACGAGCGTGCCTCGAACGATCATGCTGATTCCGTCGAGGCCGCCGAGTAAAAAGAGCATCGACATCGACAGCATGAACGACTTCGACAGGCCAAACACAATCGTGCAGATACCGAAGCCTGCGACTGCACCGATGAGCGTCCACCCGGTTTTCTGCATCGGAGGCCGATGAGCAATGGTGAGCATCACGATCAACGAGCCCACTGACGGCGCTGCGCGAAGCCAGCCCAGCCCCTCGGGGCCGACATAAAGAATGTCCTTCGCGAAAATCGGCAGCAGCGCAGTCGCCCCGCCGAGTAGCACCGCGAACAGGTCGAGCGTCAACGCTGCAAGAACTACCTTGGTGTCCTTCACGAATCTCATTCCGGCCATGAGAGACTCGAGCGTCATCTTCTCTTTCGGCCTGAGCGCAGTTGCGGACGCTGCTACCGAAACGTCGCCACGAATCGCGAGCAGCATGATCAAGTAGATCGTCGTCAGGCACGCGTCGATCACGTACGCGGCGGTCGCCCGATGCTGAAACGCTATGACCGCGCCTCCAATCGCCGGACCGACTACGGCCGCCGTTTGAAATGCACTGCTCGACCACGTCACCGCATTGCCAAACACTTCCGCTGGAACAAGCCTTGGCAACAACGCCGAGCGCGCCGGGTTATTGTACGCCTGGCCGACTCCGCCGACGAGCAGAATCGCGAAGATGAGCGGAATGGGCCCAGCCCAGTGCGACACAGCCGCAAGGGCGAGCGACATGATTACGAAAAGCACCTGCGCCCCCATCACGATCTTCTTGCGATCCATCCGGTCGGCGAGATGTCCTGCAGGCAGCGCAAGAACAATCACTGGAATGGCCGTTAGGAGGCCGACCATTCCGAGAGCCAGAGCCGAGTGAGTTCGTTCGTATATCTCCCAGCCGAGTGCGACCTGGAGCATCTGCCAGCCGATTACGGCGAGAATCCGTCCAATGAGAAAAAGCCGGAAGTCACGGTGTCGAAGCGCGGCGTACGGATCGTGGGCGATTGCTATGCGGACGACCCTGCTTGCTGTGATGGTGATGCGTTAGGCGGAGTGCCCGGTTGCGTGCGATGGACTCTTAGCGCCGCGATTCGGCGGCCGTCCATCGCGATCACCTCGAGCTCGCCGCCGGGCACTGGAACTCTGTCTCCCATCCGCGGAAGTCTTCCCAACTGAGCGAACGCGTAGCCGCCAAGAGTCGTCCAGTCGCCTTCCGGAATCTGCACACGATGATCAGATCGTACGTCGATGAGCGACATCGTTCCGTCAAGCTCCAGTACGCCGTTGGATTCGATCGCACTGCGCGCGGCCATGTCGTATTCGTCGGAGATGTCACCGATAACTTCCTCGATTAAATCCTCCATCGTCATGATGCCGGCTGTGCCACCGTACTCATCCAGAATAACGGCCATGTGCGCTCTGCTTCGGCGAAGGTCATCGAGCACGCGCTCGGCCGGCCTGCTGTCGGGTACGTAGAGGGGCTCGCGAGTTACAGCCGCGAGCGAAAATGGAGCGTCGTCGTCCCTCAGCCACAGATCCTTTGCGAGAAAAACACCGACCACGTCGTCCAGTGATTCACGGTAGACGGGGTATCTCGAGTACCGTTCTTCTCTGACGACCGCCCAGACTTCTTCTTCCGTAGAATCGATGTTGAGAGCCACGACCTCCGTTCTGGGACGCATGACGTCGCGCGCCCTCTTCTCGTGGAAGTCGAACACTCCCGCAAGCATTGCACTGTCACTCTCGTTCAGCGTCCCATGCGCACGAGCCTGCATCACGAGGAGGCGCAGCTCTTCCGGGGAATGGCTCTGCGCTTCGGTCGTCGGCGTGAATCCAAAGATGCTCAGCATTCCGCGGGCAGCGCCGTTGAAGATCCAGATCACCGGGCTCATGATGCTCGAGAAAAGCATCAGCGGTGCTGTGACCATCTTGCTCACGCCCTCGGGATTGACGAGGGCAATTGTTTTTGGGGCAAGCTCGCCCAGGACGATATGGAGGAACGTGAGGATGAAAAATCCGACGCCGAGCGCTACGCCGGTGTGGACGCCTGCGGGTGCCGGAGGCAGACCGAAAACCTGAAGGAAACCGTCCAGAATTACGGCGATCGCCGGCTCGCCAACCCACCCAAGCGCGAGGGAGGCGAGGGTGATACCAAGTTGCGTCCCGGCGATGTAGCGGTCCAGATGGTTGAGTGCCTTCTGAACAGTCTTCGCGCTGCGCTCGCCGGCCTCGGCCATTTCGTCGATGCGGCTCTTCCGCACGGCGACAAGAGAAAACTCAGCCGCGACGAAAAACGCGTTCACGAGAACGAGTGCAAGAACGACAGCGAGGCGGC
>JBDUEH010000437.1:0-2809 GCA_040002555.1 Gemmatimonadales bacterium
ATCCGTCGCCTGATGCCTTGATCTCGTAAGTGCCTGCCATTTTCTCCTCGTGTTTGGATACAAACTGACTTGTCGCACCTAAGATTGCACGTCCTCTTCCAGCGTGTCGAGTCCCAAAAAAGCGTTCCACGCTTACTGCGAATGAATGGCTCTATTCAATCGAGCGAAACTGCGCCTGTACTCAATCCTTGCCCTACTATAGCGCTTGCTATATAATTCTCTCGTCCGAATATCGAGGTCCAAATTGCTGTTGCCACTCATCGCCACCTGCTTACTGGCTCAGAATGTCCGGCTTGACAATGCAATCGCCCGGATCGACTCGGTCATTTCGTCAAGAGTCGCGGCTGGATTTTCCGGGGCCGTGCTTATCGCTCGCGGCGACACCGTTTTGCTCGACAAGGCGTACGGCCGAGCCGATACTGGCCCTGGCGCAAGCCCACCGGCGTTCTGGCTCGCCAGTGATTCCAAGCAGTTCACCGCCACGGCGATTCTCCGCCTCGAGCAAACCGGACATCTTCGTGTCACCGACTCGCTCATACGCTTCTTTCCCGACGCGCCCGCCGACAAACGCGCGATCACCATACATCAGCTGCTCACGCACACGTCGGGGCTCCCGCACGAGTCCGCGGCCGACGGAATCGCTGACCGCGCGACGGCTGTTCGCACCATTCTCAAACTTCGGCTTAAGTCTAAGCCGGGTGAGAAGTACTCGTACTCCAATGACGGCTACAACCTTCTTGCCGCTATCATTGACATGTCGAGCGTTGCTGGCTTCGACCGGTTTATCCAGGACTCTTTGTTCACTCGGGCGGGCATGAGTAGAAGCGGTATCTGGGGCAATGAGAAAGATGACGCCGGGATCGCGCCGCTCGCCGACCCCAGACGGGGAACCAAAATGTCGCCATCTATTTTTCGCGAGGGCCATGGCGTCTCCAATTGGGGCTATCGAGGTCCAACCGGAGCATATTCAACGACACGCGATGTTTATCGCTGGATTCAGGCGCTTCGCCGTGGAGAAATCATCGACGAAACGGAGAAGCGCGAGTTGTTGGGGCGCCATGTCCTGGTCAACAGGGACGCACTCGGCGAGAGTTACACTGGATACGGCTGGGGTGTTCGCGTAGAAGGAGGTCACGACGTATCGTACGGACACGCTGGAAACGAGGATTGGCTTGGCCACAATGCCATCATTCGGTTTGCGCCGGACGGCCTCGTCGTCGTAGTCCTCTCGAACGCAGGCGACAAAGACAATACCGGCTGGTCATCGCTGATCAACCACGAAATCCGCCACGTGATGGATGCCCCGCAAAGATAAGGCACCTGCGAAACGCTTCGTAAAATCCACTCGCGAGAAAATCCTCGACGCGGCTCGGTACATTTATAACCGCGGCGGTTCAGAAGCGCTCACTGTTCGCAGTCTCGAGATTCGTGCAAAGGTCAAGGCGCCAACCATCTTCTGGCATTTCGGCAACATGGGAGCAATTGCCGACGCAATCGTAGATGAAGCATACGCCGGCCTTCTCTCGGCGTTGGCGACTCAACCTCCAATCGATGACCCAGTATCCGCACTGTACAGCGCGGCTCGAGTATACCGAGATTTCGCACTCGACAATCCTCATCTTTATACAACCATGTTTATCGCGGAGGATCCCAGCCGCGCGATTGGCCACTGGCAGCGAGATACCCCGGGCCGAGAAACGTTCGAGGTTCTGGAACGATGTGTTCGGCGCTGCATCGAGTCGAATGCCATTTCGCCCGGTGACCCGCGAGCGATTGCGGTTATGGTCTGGTCAGCCGCACACGGCCAAATCGCACTTAGTATTTCGGGACGTCTTATTCTTGACCGGCCTGCCTTCGACAGGCTCTACGACCGGATGATGGTGACCATCGTGAACGGCCTGCGCCAGCATAAACTCGCCGCCAGTGGCCTGGTCGATCCCGGACACCCGGAGTTATACAAAGTCGAAGTCTGATCGCGAGAACCGTCTTTACCTCCGCGCGTCTATCAAAGACTCGAGAAGCGCACGCTTTCCTCTCGAGAGTTTCACTTTTGCGCCATCGCGCATCACCGCGATCGGCTCGCGACCAAAGCTAGGCTGAATTTCTCTGACCCTATCCACATTCACGATTGCAGACCTGTGCGCTCGGCAAAATTGTCGGGAATCGAGCCTGCCTTCCAGCGAGGAAAGTGTTTCGCGAAGCAGATAATTCCTCGTACCAACGTGGATACGGGAGTAGTAATCCGCTCCCTCGACCCAATCGATATCAGGGACAGGAATGAAAATGCTCGCTCCGTTGCTACGGACCGTGATTCGTCCAGCAGCGTTGCGGTGATTGATGCCGGTTCCAGGTGTCCGGTCGATATCTTCAAGCAGCGCAGCAATGTTTTCCCCGATTCTCACCAGCCGGCGTTCACTCACAGCCGTCTTCGCCCGCATGAGTGCAGCACCGAAACGTTCGTCGGTGAACGGCTTCAACAAATAGTCAACCGCGTGCGCCTGAAACGCGTCGAGAGCGTACTTATCGAATGCAGTCGTAAATACCACTAAAGGCATTCGCGACGCGCCGACAGTGCGAATCACGTCGAAGCCGTTCATCTCCGGCATCTGAACGTCAAGAAAAACAATGTCCGGCCGGTCACGCTCGATCGACTCCACCGCAGCTCCACCGCTGTCACAAACTCCAACCACTTCCAACTCGGCATCCGCACGAAGCAACGCAGTCAAGCCCGTTCTCGCCGGCGGCTCGTCATCGACAACGCAGACCCGAATCTTTCGCGTATTCGTCACTCAGCGAATCTAGCGCTTCC
>JBDUEH010000438.1:0-2804 GCA_040002555.1 Gemmatimonadales bacterium
CTCCGGGGGAACGACTAGGCAATGTTGCCGGGGCGTTCGTGGTTCCGCATTCTGCGCGGCAAGAGGTCATCGGAAAGCATCTTGTGCTTCTGGACGATGTGGTCACGACGGGCTCGACACTTGGTGCGTGTGCCAAGGCTTTGTTCAATGCCGGAGCGCGCACAATCAGCTACATGACATTCGGCCGGGCACCCGCTTCAGGCGACCGGCTCATTCCATAGGAACGGCGAGAATGGCAATAAGAGTTGGCATCAACGGATTCGGCCGCATCGGGCGCCAGGTACTTCGTGCGGCGAAAGAGCAGGGCGTTGCTGATCTCGATTTCGTCGCGATCAACGATCTTACAGACACCAGGACACTCGCCCATCTGTTCAAGTATGACTCTGTTCACGGCCGGTTCGACGGTGACGTCGAAGCGAACGGGAACGCGATCATCGTGGACGGCGATGAAGTGAAGATTCTCTCCGAGAAAGACCCCGCTGCGCTTCCATGGGCCGACCTCGGCGTGGACATCGTTCTCGAGTCGACTGGGCGCTTCACCAACGCGCCTGATGCGGGCAAGCATATATCGGCGGGAGCAAAGAAGGTCATTATCTCGGCGCCAGCCAAGGGCGAGGACATCACCATCGTCATGGGCATCAACAGCGACAAGTACGATCCGGCGTCCCATCACATTATCTCCAACGCTTCTTGCACGACGAATTGTCTGGTCCCGATGGTGAAGGTCATCAAGGATAATTTCGGATTCCGTCACGGGTCTATGCTCACCGTTCACAGCTACACCAACGACCAGCAAATTCTCGATTTTCCGCACAAGGACCTCCGTCGCGCGAGAGCGGCAGCCGTTTCGATGATTCCGACTACCACCGGCGCGGCAAAGGCAACAGCTCTCGTGATGCCAGAGCTGAAGGGCAAGATTGACGGCCTGTCGATTCGAGTTCCTACGCCCGACGTTTCGTTTACGGACCTCACTGTCGAGGTCGAGCGGGCAACGACTATCGCGGAAGTGAACGCCGCGTTCAAGGCAATTTCCCATGGCGCGCTCGAGGGAATTCTCGCGTACTCGGAAGAGGAGCTCGTGTCGTGTGACTACATCGGCAACCCGCATTCGTGCATCATCGACTCGAAGACAACCAACGTCGTCGATGGAACGATGGTCAAGGTGTCCGGCTGGTACGACAACGAGTGGGGTTACTCGTCGCGCTGCGTTGACATGCTTCGCTTCGTTGGCGCGCGACTTTCGTAGTCGATGAAAAAAACTGTCCGCGATTTGTCGGACGAGCAGCTCCGCGGCAAGCGCGCACTCGTTCGGCTGGATCTCAACGTCCCTCTCGACGATGACTGCAACATCACGGACGATACAAGGATACGCGCATCAGTCCCAACACTGAAATTTCTGCTCGAACGCGGCGCGCGTCCTGTTGTGCTTTCGCACCTCGGAAGGCCGAAAGGAAAACCGACCGCGAAGTACTCATTGCAGCCGGTCGTGTCGCGTCTCGCCGAGCTGGTAGGTGCGCGCGTCACGTTCGTCGAGACTACCGACACGGACGAGGCGATGAAAGCGTCGCATAGTCTCCCGGCCGGCGAAATTCTGGTGCTCGAGAACACGCGGTTTCTCGGAGGAGAGGAAACGAACGACCCTCGTCTTGCTCGCGCGCTCGCCGAGCTTGGCGACTTGTTCGTAAATGACGCATTCGGCACGGCGCATCGTGCTCATGCTTCGACCGCGGGAGTTGCAGAACACCTGCGGCCGGCGGTTGCCGGACTGCTTATGGAAAATGAGCTCAACTATCTGGGAAACACGCTTGCGTCGCCCGCACGACCGTTCGTCGCGATCCTCGGCGGGTCGAAAATATCCGGCAAGATCGACGTCATCGAAGCGCTTCTGCCAAAAGTTGACGCGTTGCTTATCGGTGGCGCCATGGCTTGCACCTTCTACAAGGCGCTCGGTCTCGAGACCGGAAAATCATTGGTGGAAGATGATCGCGTCGAAATGGCTCGCGATCTGATCGACAATGCCGGAACGCTCCTCATCCTGCCGCACGACGCGATGGTAGCAACGGGAATCGATTCGCCTCAATCGGCTCGTGCAGTTCCGAAGGACGGAATTCCAGCCGGCGAAGCGATGCTCGACATCGGACCCAAATCGGCAGAATCGTACGCACGCGCAATTGAGTCGGCAAAAACGGTTTTGTGGAATGGCCCAATGGGTGTCTTTGAAACTCCCCCGTTCGACAAGGGCACATATGCAGTTGCGAACGCGATGGCGGCAGCGACAGCCAAGGGCGCGACGACGATCGTTGGCGGTGGCGATTCTGCCGCCGCCGTCGCCAAGGCCAGACTCTCTGATAAAATGAGTCACGTTTCAACTGGTGGCGGCGCGTCGCTCGAATTCCTTGAAGGGAAGCCGTTGCCTGGAGTGGATGCACTGGACGACAAGGAGTGACGATGAACACACCGGTGCTTGCTGCTAACTGGAAAATGAACAACGGGCCAACTACCGCTCGAGAATTCATGCAGGCCTTCCTCGACCAGTATCCGCGACAAAACGATCGGACAATCCTGTTTTTTCCGCCGGCGCTTTCGTTGAGCGCAGTGAGTGTCGCGATTGCCGATCGGCGCGACATTCTTCTTGGCGTCCAGAATGTCTACTGGGCCGATCAAGGCGCGTTTACGGGCGAGTTGTCAGTGGGTATGGCGCGCGAGGCCGGCGCCCGGGTCGTGTTGGTGGGACATTCCGAACGGCGCCACGTTTTCGGAGAGACCGACGAAGAAACCGGACTTAAGTGCGCAGCGATCGAGCG
>JBDUEH010000439.1:0-2787 GCA_040002555.1 Gemmatimonadales bacterium
TTCGGTTTCCGGGAGGCAAACTGCAAATTGGACACAGAGACCACAGAAACGGCACGCTGTGGTCTTTTGCTTTCGAGCATCTCTCCCGCGAGTGGGCCTATCTTTTGGGTTAAACGACAGAAGGGCAACGACGGCCGCAAGGTGAACCTCGGTGCCCGTAGTTACCCCCATTCCGTGGGGCGTGAATTCGCGAGGAGTCTGCACCACGGACGACGTTTGATTGTCGTTTCTTGGTCTCTGTGTCCAATAGTCGTTTGAGCTCGCAGACTATTGAAACCTTTGACAACCGGGTGTCGTCCAAATCCCCATGACGGTTGCCACCGCTTTTCCCATCCCGCCCCTCACCCGCTTTCGCCGCCACAACCACGACTCCGGACACATCTGCGCCGTGCTCGCAGGCGGATTCATCGAGCGAGACAAGAGTTCGTGGCGCGACGTTGGGCCGGGAACCGTTCGAGTCTCGGGCGGGGCGCATCACGATATCGATTTCAGTGACAACGGCGCCCTGTGCCTTGTCATGGAGGTCACCAGCGACGAAATCGGGGCGCTCGGTGCACCGCGATTCTTCGAGAATGACCTCCGGCTCTCTGCACTTGCTTACGAAATGAAGACGGCATCCGACAAAGGGGACGCAGCGAATTCGTTGAAGTCCGAGTCGCTGACGACCGAGTTCCTTGCACAGCTCTCCAGACGTCTCAACGGGAAGCCTGAATTGGTGCCGCCATGGCTCGAGCGAGTGCGCTCGATGATTCACGACACCGCGGGACGCATCACCGTCTCCGGTCTCGCGATCGAAGCTGAAGTGCATCGAGTTCACCTCGCCCGCACGTTCCGCGATCACTATGGAATTCCTGTCACGCGATACGCGCGCCAGGTGAAGGTGCAAACAGCACTCGGCCTTCTCCGGCGCAAGGACATTTCGCTCGCTCACGTGGCCTTCGAGACCGGATTTGCAGACCAGAGCCATCTCACCAGGGCAGTGAGAGCGGAGTCAGGCCGGACGCCGGGCGCGATCAGGTCAATGTTACAATCGTTCAAGACTTGAGCCTCCAGGCGCGGTAGGATCAACAAAACCTTTTTGAGAAATCCGATGCGCCTGACAAAATACATTCTGCTTTCCACGCTCCTTTTCGTGTCGGCACGTGGAGAAGCGCAGAGCGCCGCTGACATGACAGGATGGCGCATCGACCTGAAAACAATCGGCGAGCAATTGCCGGCTCGCCATCCAAATGCCTACTACAGAATGACGCGCGCGAGCTGGGATTCCGCTGTCGCTTCGATCGACAAGCGACTTCCATCGATGACGAAGAATCAGGCGACCGTCGCGCTCATGCAGTTGGTCGCGATGGTCAATGACGGCCACACCAGCATCAACCCGATGTTCGATCGCGCCCTCGGCGCTCACTATTATCCGGTCGAGCTCTACAGTTTCGAAGACGGACTGTTCGTGAAGTCCGCTTCCTCAGAGTACGCGTCGGCAGTCGGCGGAAAGGTCGTGAAGTTCGGCAAAGTGAGTGCGACTGACGCCATTTCAGCAGCGGGAACGACATTCGGGCACGAGAACGACTGGTGGGTGAATGCGTGGGCGGCTTCGCGGATTACGCTGGCAGAAGTGGCGGACGGGCTCGGACTTGTTGCAGATGTCAACAACGTACCGCTTGTCGTCGAGCGCGATGGAAAGCAGGAGACAGTGATCCTTCATCCGACCGGCAAAATCGAGCCGTCGGGCCACAATCCCATGGCTGGCGTTAACCGGACGGGTTGGATTGATATGGGAACCGTGGGCGCGGTGCCGCTCTGGCTTCAACATCAGGATCAGCTTTATTGGTCCGACTTCGTACCATCAGACGGCACGCTCTATGTGTCGTATCGCGCAAATACGACAGTGGACAACTTCCCTAACCAGGAATTCTGGAAGAGTGTTTTCGCGAAGGCCGATTCACTCCCGGTTCGACGGCTCGTCATCGACATCAGGGACAACGTTGGCGGAGAGTCTGCCTACAACAAGCAAGTGATTCGCGGAATCATCGCGCGTCCGCAGCTTGACCGGCCGGATCGTCTCTTCGTCATCACCAGTGGCAAGACGTTCTCGGCCGCAATGAATCTTGCTGAAGATCTCGAGCAGTGGACGAATGCGACTTTCGTCGGCCAGCCGACCGGCAATTCACTCGTGTTTTTTGGCGATCATCGTCAAATCACGCTGCCGGTGAGTGGATTTACCGTGAACATTTCGTCGCTTCCCTGGTATCCAGCCAACCCAACCGACAAGCGAGCATTCATCGCTCCACGCCTGTACACGGCGCTTTCGTCTGTCGATTATCGCTCAAACGTCGACCCCGCAATGCGAGCGATTATTTCGCGAGGCACTCAGCCGAGGCTTGTTGATCGGGTGGAGCAGGCGATATCGCGCGGAGACAGCGCCTCGGCGTTAAAGCTTTTATCAGACGCGGCTCTCGACCCGATCAATCGCTTTCGGTCTCCCGAGGCCGACATCAACGCGCTTGGTTATCGACTGATGCCGACGAATCGCATGGCGGCGCTTGCGGTGTTCCGGCTGAATACTCAGGCATTCCCGAGATCGGCGAATACGTGGGACAGTTACGGGGAAAATCTTCTGATCGACCGACAAAAGGACGCGGGCATCGCTGCGTACAGAAAGGCGCTGGATATTTCGCCGGGACTCGTGTCGGCAACGGAGGCCCTGCAACGGCTCCGACTATACTGAGGTGACAATAAGTGCGTATCGCTTCAGCCCTTCGACCGAGGGGGTTGCTAATTCACGTACCG
>JBDUEH010000440.1:0-2781 GCA_040002555.1 Gemmatimonadales bacterium
CACGCAGTACTACCAAAAATACATGCTGAGGGCAAAGTCGGTGGTCCTCATCATCGCGCCGACGAACACGCTTTACCGTCCCGACACCACAAAGTTTATGCGGTCGAGCGCAGCCACCAACACGGCCTTCAGCAACGACAATCAATGACGATGCGACTCGATTCTTCGCGGCGCGGTCTGTCGATGGCCGAGCTTCTGGTTGGAATGGTGATTCTCGCGATTGTAGGACTGTCCTTGACCCGCATCATGGTGACGCAGGCCCGCTATTTCGACCACCAGAAGAAAGCAAACGGAGCGCGTAATGTTTCGCGTGGCCCGCTAAACCGCGTCGTCTCCGACATCCGCATGGTGGAGGCGCTGGGAGGCGTCGTCTCGGCGAACCCGACCGCAATCACTGTGCGCGTTCCGTATGCAATTGGCGTTGTGTGCACGAGCTCGGACGGCTCTGGAACGCATATGAGCATGCTGCCCGTAGACTCTGCGATGTACTACGGGGCTGGATACTCCGGTTATGCGTGGCGGAACGGAGCCGGAAAGTACACTTACATGGATTCCGGAACGCTGCATGACGATGGCGATCTTGGCCTGTGCAACGCCGCAGGAATAGTAACGCTGACGGCAGAGAAGGGAGCGGCCCGCCGAATCACTCCGAAGATGACGGATACCGCCAGCGTCGGGACGCCGGTTTTCATTTATCGCAAGATCCTCTACGAGTTCAAGAACTCGACGAGCATACCTGGAACACTTGGTCTTTTCCGGACCATTGTTGCCACCAACGCATCGGAGGAGCTGTCAGCTCCATATGAAAGCGCGGCCAAGTTCCGCTTCTATGTGGGGAGCAGTACCACTGCCGTTGACACACCGCCTGCGCAGTTGTCGACGCTCCGCGGAATAGAAATGAACATGACCGGCGTGAGCGAAAAAATCGCATCAGGCGGTACTCAGAAAGAGCGAGCACCTTTTGTCACCGCCGTCTTCTTCAAGAATCGTCTCAATTGAACCGGAGATTTTTTACCATGCGACTCGGCAACAGGGATGGATTCGCGATTCCGACTGCAATTCTGGTGATCGGAATTCTGTCGATATCGATAGCAGCGGGGTTCAGCCTCGTTATTTCAGAGCGGCGCGGGGTGGACGATCAGAAAGCGCAGGTCTCGGCATTTGTGCTGGCCGAAGAGGGCCTCCAGACGTTTTTCGTGAAGCGCGATTCGCTTGGCTTTACGACAAAGCCGCCTGGAGTTCGTGACGGCCCGATTCGCATCTATTTCACCGGGGGTTATGCTGACGTCGAGCTGGACCGGATTCGGTCCCCGGTCGGCTCCCTATCAGGCCTCTACGTCGTGAGGTCAAAAGGCACGCAAACTCAGGGCGCCATCGGGACCACCCCTGCCGGAGTTCGAACGGTAGCGCAATATGCCACTTGGGACATCGCTGATATCAACGTTGAAGCGGGCTGGACGGCAATAAGCGGAATCCAGAAAAACGGGGCTTCGGGTTCTTTTCTTGGGGTCGACGCGTGCCGCGATTCAGCGGCTATCGCAGGCGTTGCCGTCCCTGTTGTTCCGGGCTTTAATCGGCCCGCGACAGCTGACAGTACCGCATATCTCGGTCAGACTGTCAATGATGCTGCTCGTGCCGTAGAAGTGGACTGGGCAGGAATCGTGGGCGGAACTGCAATTACGCCGAATTTTTTCGTGCCTCCCGATGCGATCCCCTCGTTTGCAGACACGACGTTCTATCCGACGATTTACATAAACCTGAACGTTGTGGACGCCCAGTCCCTGAACAACGGTCGGGGGCTGCTGATAGTCAAAGGAAACCTCGATACTGGCAACGGATCGAATTTCAACTGGAAAGGCGTCGTGCTGGTCGGCGGCGATCTAACGGGAAATGGCAGTAACAACGTTCAAGGCGCGATCATCAGTGCCCTCAACGCGAAGCTCGGACAGACTGTTCCGATCAACACCGTAAACGGAACCAAGACGTACCAGTACAACTCGTGCGAAGTCGCGAAGGCTCTGCGAGGCATGGGCGCGCTGGTGCCACTGCAAAACACGTGGGTCGACAACTGGGTCGAATATTGATTTGATGCTGCGAATGTGAAGGCGTGCGAAAAAGGCCCGCGACATCGTCCCGCGGGTCTTTTTCGTTCTATAGATTCTTCCAGCATGAAGATTCTCGTCATTGAAGACGATCCCACGGTGGGGCAATTCGTGAAGCGCGGACTCGAGCAGCAGCGATGGGTGGTGGACCTCGTGACCGACGGTGACGAAGGAGAGCAGGCCGCGATGGCGGGCACTCACGATCTCATCATTCTCGATATGCGGCTTCCGGGGAAATCCGGTCTTCAGGTCCTCAACGAGCTTCGCGCACGGGGATTCGAGCGCCCCATCCTCGTTCTCACCGCGCAGGATGCTATTGACGCCAAGGTCGAAACACTGCGGGCTGGCGCTGACGATTACGTCACCAAGCCGTTCGCGTTCGAGGAGCTGCTCGCAAGAGTGGAGGCATTGTCGCGTCGTCCCCGTGCACTGTCGTCACCGAGCCTCAAAGTCGCCGATCTGGAGCTGCAGCTCGACACGCGTGACGTGACACGTGACGGATCGCCGATCGAGCTGACTCCGAAGGAATACACGGTTCTCGAGTATCTCATGCGGCACGCGGGACGCGTTATGAGCCGCACGCTCATTACCGAATACGCGTGGGGATACCACTTCGATCCCGGCACGAACATCGTCGACGTGGTGATCAATCATCTTCGAAAAAAAATTGATGCGAATC
>JBDUEH010000441.1:0-2779 GCA_040002555.1 Gemmatimonadales bacterium
ATGGCTGGCGTGAGCGCCGACGAGGAAAAGCAGATGCTCCGCCAGGCGCAGATTTCCAAATACCTCAACCAGCTCTACGAAGATGCCTTTCAGGATTGGTCGAACAAGCACCCTGAGAAGGTCCTGAAGGCGGCGCGTCACGCGCATGTCCTTGCCACCTACCGTCGGGAGAAGATGGCGCCGGGTGCGACGACGCTCGATGCGTTCGTTGACTTCCGGGACTGGTATCGCACGGCGGAAGACGAGGCGCACGCCTTCCTCATGCGTGCGGATGACGGCGAGGTGCTGCGCTTTTCAAAGGACGCGAATACCGCGCGAGAGATGCGCAACGTCGCTTTTTCCTACTTCTCGAAAGCCGAGTATCCCACCCACCGGATGCTCCAGGAGTTGATGCAACTCGAAGCTTCCGGCGCGGATCGCGACCAAGTGCTCCAAATTGCGACCCTTCTGCTGCCGTGGTGCCGCGACGGCAACTACGGCCCGCTCTTCGACGGAGAATCGAACATCTCGCTCACTGGAAAGATCGCGCATTTTGAGCTTGGCTACATCCCCGAGTCCGCGAAGGAGCTGAAGTCGGCAGCGGGCTTCCTCATCACCAACTACACGCGGCAGCACATCGTCACGATGCCGCGGTCGCTGCGCAAACGGAACGTCTATGAGGAAGTCGCGCGGTTTCTGGACATTCCCGAAGGCGAAAAGATCGTCAAAGAGAGCTACGCGCAGATGCGGAAATTCAACACCTGGAACATCTCGATCGTCCAGCAATACAGCCGCTTTGCCGAGAGTCGCATTCGCTCCGCGGTGTTCGGAAACAGCCGGCAGTTCTTCATGATGAAGCAGAACGATCGCACGGACTTGGAGGACATCGCTCGCGACATCGCGTTGCCGGAAATCACGAAGCACACGATCATGAGCTATCCGCTGCCGGATCAGCAGACCGGACAGCGATACTCGGCATTCACTTACTATCACGTCGATACGCTGCGGCCCATCTGTGGCACGGTGCATAACGTGGCATCACCCGAGATGCTCTATTGCAGCAGCACGAGCGGCGAACATTTTGAAAAGCGCGCCCGCGAGCTGAAGGAACACGGGGACGTAATTGAGGGAATCGTGGCGCATTCAAAACCAGCGCCAGCCCGAAAGGAGGCTGCTGTATGAAGCTGTCGATGCTCTTCCTGCCGGTGATGTGCGGAGCGCTGTTTGGATGTGCGGGCACTACTCGCGTCGCCACCGACACCGTGTCTGCTGGCATTGGCGGTGTTGTCGGCAACAAATTGAGCAAAGGAAACCCGCTCATGACCGCGGCGGGCGCGGCAGGCGGCGTTCTACTCGGGGAAACGCTTAATTACGCCAACGACGCTCATGCGCGAAAAGCGCAATTAGAGGGTTACAACAAGGGGCGGAGCGATGCGGTAAAGCAGCAGTATTGGGTGGGCGTCAATCAGCAGAAAGCCACGGACGAAAAAGCTTTCGATGAGAACACCAGCCTCTTCGAGATCCCTCTGCCTGAGCAGAAGATCGACGGAGTGTTGCTCAAACCGACGACCCGAGTCCTGAGAATCGAGGAGTAAACATGAGCCAGCCCAATCCATACGAACCGAACATCGACCGTGTTGACGCTGAGGAGCGCCTACGGCGCGAGCAGGAAGCCAATCTCCGAAGACAACAAGAGGAGTTCCGAAGACAGGAGGAACTGCGGCGCGACCAGGAACACCGGCGGAGCGAGGAACAAAGGCTCCGACAACAACAGCATTTCAACTGCCCGTAACCAAACCACCCATGAAAAAGCTATACCTATTCACCTTTGCCGTTCTACTCCTCCGTTTCGACGCCGCTGCACAAATTCCGGTCACCGATGTCGCCGGTTTTGCCCAGGACACGGCCAACGAGGTGCTGAACCTCGCGGAATACATCGAAATGGTCAGTAACCAGGTCGAGCAGATCAATTCCCTGACGCAGCAACTCCAGCAGGTCACGGCTTACGTGAAAGCGTTCGGCGATCCTTCGAGTCTATTGGAGATCACTGGAGTCAGCGGCCTTGTGGCCGATTTGCAGCAGAGCGGTGTCGGGCAGACGATTGGCGAATTGCAACAACTCGCCAGCGGTGTCGAGGCGCTCAAGGCCAATGCAAACGGACTCTATGGCAGTATCACCGACATCACCTCCTCTGGAATCAACGTGCCGCGTCCCGAGGAGCTTTACCGCAAATTTGCGGCGGTTGATCGAACCACCGAAAACTACACGACGGTCTATGATGATGTAGTATCCCGACGCAAGGCGCTGAAAGGACAGATGGTTGCGACTGCACAACAATTGCAGTCGGCTTCGACCGATGCCGAGACGCAAAAACTGAGCGGCGTTCTTGCCAGCCAGGGTGCCGAACTTCAGGCGCTCGACTCCGAGGTCGGTTTCGCTGCTTCCCAGGCGCTTGTTCAAGACATTGCGAATCGCGCCGACGCACAGAAGCAAGAAAATGCTCATAACGAAGAGATCGCGGCAGATCGCCACGACGCACTGAAAAAGGCGGGTTCGATGCTCGTGCCGGACGTAACGAGCGACATCCTTCAAGAGATGAGCAACCGGAAATGAAAACCAAGCTCGTCATTCTTCTCGCTCTCGTGCTCGCAGTCATCATTGGCCTCGCCGTCTTCGCGATGATGCACTCTCAGCACGAGAAATCACAGCCATCAGCCGAGGATTCTCGCGCAGTGCGGAGGAACTCCGGAGAGTTTCTCGCGCCCGACACCACCAACGATGTTCTCAGCGACATCAACAA
>JBDUEH010000442.1:0-2775 GCA_040002555.1 Gemmatimonadales bacterium
AGAGGAGAAAACCGAGCGCGAACCGATTGCGCGGAACAGACGCGCTCGTCACGACTATCAGATACTTGACACGTGGGAGGCGGGAATCGTGCTGACCGGAAGTGAAGTGAAATCCCTGCGTGATGGAAAGGCGAACATCTCAGACGCGTACGGAATCGTGAAAGAGGGCGAAGTACATCTGCTCAATCTTCACATTTCACCTTACGAGAAGGCGAGTCACTTCAATCACGAGCCGACCCGCACGAGGAAGCTGTTGCTTCACCGGCGCGAGATCAGAAAGATGATCGGAGCGGTGGAGCGCCAAGGGCTGACGCTAGTTCCTCTCGAGCTCTACTTCAAGAAGGGAATGGTAAAAGTGGCGCTCGGCCTGGGTCGCGGAAAAAAGCTCTACGACAAGCGCGCTGACGAGAAGAAGCGCGACGACGATCGTGAAATGCAGCGAGCGGTGCGGACGCGGTGATTGCGACACTTCTTTTTCTTCAGGTTGCCGCGACTGACCGGATGGCCCTGGTCGTCAAGCAGGGCGAATCAGCAACGGTAGTTCCGATGATCGCAACCTTGAGCGGATCCTACCTCCGTGCCGATCTTCTCGCGTCAGCGCTCGGCGGAACAGTCTCGAATGCGCAGAAGGGAAGGTACGTCCTCTCACTGGGTGATTCGCGGATTGAGCTGACTGAAGGAGTTCCCTTTGTGCGGGTAAACCAGGAAGTGGTTCCTGTCGCACTTCCTTCTCTTCGCTCAGGCGCGACGTTTCTCATCCCGTTCCAGGTCGCTTCGGTGGTCATACCTCGATTCGCGACCGGATATAACTACGATCTTGCGGCAGGCGTTATGCGAAGGTTCTCGTCGGTTGCGCGCAAAGCACCCGCGGAGCAGGTGACGGCCAACGACGCGCAGCCGTCTGCACCGACCACGCTGCCGACCATTACCGGACCGAACAGCCGCGGAGGCACTCCAAGGAGAACGCAGCGTCGTCTCGTCGTCGTTGACGCAGGTCACGGTGGCCCGGACAACGGTATGACAGGGCCCATAGGCGCTGGACCTCGAATCGTCGAAAAGGACGTTACGTTGGCTGTCGCAACATTGCTTGCTCAATCTCTTCGAAACCAGGGAATGGATGTGCTGATGACGCGAACCACGGATACGCTTATCGCGTTGTCTGACCGCGGCAGGATAGCCAATCGCAACAAAGGGGACTTGTTCGTCTCGGTACACGTGAATGCGACCGGTTCGCGCTCTGCCTCTGGAGCGCGTGAGCGCGGTTACGAGACATATTTTCTCGCTGAGGCAAAGAGCGAGGACGCGCTCCGCGTTGAAAAAATGGAAAACGAAGCGGTGAAATTCGAAACCGGCGCGAATGCTCCCAAAGGCGATCCGCTCAGTTTCATCATCAATGACATGGCGCAGAACGAGCACCTCCGGGAGTCGAACGATCTCGCTGAGACAATCCAGGACGGGTTCAGGCATTTCCATCCGGGCAAGGATCGCGGTGTGCAACAGGCGAATTTCGCCGTGCTCCGCGGATCGTACATGCCCGCCGTTCTCGTTGAGATAGGGTTCGGGACTAATGGGGCTGAGGCCGCGTACCTGCTCGATCGGGATAATCAGCGCACGATCGCCGACAGCATCGCCCAGGGCGTGATGGATTACATGACTCACTACGATGCCCGGGTTGGAGCCGGGAGTCATTGACGCGTAAGGCGTCGCTGCTCTCGGTTACCGCTGCATCGATTGAGTTTCAGAATCCGTTAGTTCTCGCCGCGGGCACGGCCGCGTACGGTCGCGAGATTGCCGGTGTGATGGATCTCGAGGTCATTGGTGGAATCGTTACCAAGGCCGTGAGTCCTGAGCCGCGAAAGGGTGCGCCGGCGCCCAGAGTGGCTGAGTTCGATGGCGGAATGATGAACGCAGTTGGTCTGGCGAACCCCGGACTCGATTCAGTGTTGCGCGACGACATTCCCTGGCTCGCGCAGAATGTGAAAAAACCGCGCGTAATCGTAAACGTCGTCGGAAGTACGGTGGACGACTTCGTCGCGGTGACGACCGCATTCGCGAATATCGATACCATTCACGCGCTCGAGCTCAACGTAAGTTGCCCGAACACGAAGGCTGGCGGGACTGAATTCGGGGCCGACAACGACACGCTTCGCTCGCTTGTCAGCAGGTGCCGCGCTGCAACGCAGAAGACTCTTTTCGTCAAACTGTCGCCGATGCTGCCGAATATCGCTGACACCGCCCGCGTCGCAGTCGATGCCGGCGCTGATGCTTTGACACTCGTCAACACGATTCCTGGACTCGCGATCGACGTAGAATCGCGGCGTCCGGCGCTCGGATTCGGCACGGGCGGCATCAGTGGCGCTGGATTGCTGCCCGTTGGGGTGCTCGCGGTCTGGAAAGTGTCACGTGCGGTTAAGGTTCCAATTGTCGGCGTCGGCGGAATCACAAAGGGAACCGACGTCGTTCAATATCTTCTGGCCGGCGCCTCTCTTGCCGGCCTCGGCACAGCGGCTTTACGAGATCCAAAATCGCCATCGCGAATCATCGGCGAGTTGTCCAATTGGTGCGAATCACACGGAGTGAAATCGGTGAGCGAAATAGTGGGTCGTCTGGAATGGCCGACGTGATAGCCATCCCGATTGTGGCTCTCGATTTTCCCGACGCGGAGCGTGCGATGACGCTCGTGCATACGCTGGATGAGAAGTGTCGCTTCTACAAGGTTGGAAGCGAGCTTTTCACGGCTTCTGGCGCAGACATCATTCAGTGGCTTCGGGACAC
>JBDUEH010000443.1:0-2764 GCA_040002555.1 Gemmatimonadales bacterium
CAGTGCGCAAGTTAGTCAGCCTGGCAGGCATTGCCGGCGTTTTGTTGGTTGCCGCATGCAACAGCAAGAATGCGGTGATGAGCGACGAGCTCAAGAAGGATCTCGAGGTTGCATCGAGTTCGAACGCCATCAATCTCGCGTCGCAGCAGGTGCCTGGAAGTCAGGTGGTCTCCGCCATCGAGCGGACGACTCCTCCTGCACCCAAGCGCATCGCCAACTCGCAGCGAGTGGCGAAGCACACTGCATCTCCGAGGGGAACCCCAGCTCGAGTGGAAGTCCAGAAAGCGGACGTCAGCACCGAAGTCGAAACTCAGCCTGTAGAAGTCGCCCCGACTCCGATCGATCCGGCGACTCTTCCGAGCCCGCGTCCACAGCCAGTCGCTTCGACGACAGGTGGCGGTCGCGACGAAGGTCGTGGTGGCGGTAGCGGAATCGGCTCCGTGCTTGGCGGAATTTTTTCGGTCGTAATCCGCGGTGGTGGTGTCGATGGCGACCAGTGCGACCCCCGTACCGACGGTCGCGGTAGAGCTCCGATCTCGATCAACAGCCGCATTCCAGTAATTGGGACGTTCCCGGGAAGCGGTCGTGTCGGCGGCGGCGGAATGCCTCGCGGCGGCCGGACCAGGTTCTAGGAAGTACCTTGGACGCGACGCCACGGTGAGAATCACCGCGGCGTCGCGTCTTTCGTTACACCAACTCTGACTATGAAAACCAAATTCAATCGTCCACTCATGCTCGTTGCAGTCGCAATGCTCGCGGCGGTTGCGGCATGCAAGGACACGAAGAAGAGTGAAGACGTGCTGGCCCAGGATACGAGTCTTACAAACGATCTGGCTCTCGCCAACAAGGACACCGCGTCGCAGCCTCAGCTGAAGGACGTTCCTGTTTCGCCTGAACCAGCGCCAGTCGCAAGCGCGCCTGCCCCGGCTCCGGTGACCCGTCGGACTGTCGTCCGAACGCTGCCGAGGCCGGTTGCGAAGACACCGGTGAAAACGACACCGGCTCCGCAGCCGACAGAAAGAGTCACCGCAAGCGGTAATACAGAGCGCGTGACGGCTCCGGGCTCTGAGAGGGCGCTTGGCGTCATCTCTTCGGGTTCTGAGATCGGACTCTCGTCAGGTCAGCGGATCTGCACGAACACGAATAACGTCGGCGACAGGTTCACGGCTCAGATCGCGGATCCCGTGATGGGAGCGAACGGTTCTGTCATTCCTGTTGGTGCATCCGCGACAGTGGAGATCTCGAGCCTCGAAAAGAGTAGAAACGCAAACGAGACGATTGAGATCGGACTTCGGGTCATCTCTGTCACGTTCGGAGGCAGGACTTATCCGGTGACGGCCGAGACAACTTATGCGCAGGTCGATCGTGTGAGAGCGGAGTCGCAGGCGTCGGACGCCAAGAAAGTCATAACCGGCGCGGCGATCGGCGCTGTGCTCGGCCAGATCCTCGGTCACAAGACGAAATCGACCGTGATCGGAGGAGCTGCGGGCGCTGCTGCCGGTGCGGTTGTCGCCAGTCGCAACGCGAACTATGATGGGTGCGTTCCCAGCGGCGGTAGAATCACCATTCGTCTGACTCAGCCGCTCACCATTCAGGCGACCGAATAAGCCAACCGAGTGCGCAAGATAATTGCCCTGGCGATATTGTCACTCGCCGGCGGATGCAAAAGAGTTGACTCAGTTGACCGGCGGAGCGACACGAGTGGTGTCGTTCCGCCGGTTAGTGCATCGGTACCTGAGAGTACGATCGCGCAGACAGACAGTGGTCCGGTTCCGTCGCTCACATGCGGCGTGACGGGCGAAACCGTGATCACTAGTGACGGGATCGGCGATCTCAGGCCCGGCCGTGCAGTAAGCGAAGTCAAGAGACTCTGCGATGTGATCAGCGATGCTCCTCAGCCGGGAACTGAGGGTCAGTCGGAGCGCGTTCTATCGGTGAGTATTGGAAGCGAGATGATCGCAGCGACAATCGTTGACGATAGAGTGTGGAGGCTTGACGTTCGCACTCCGCACTTCATGACTGCGGATTCCCTCGGCGTCGATGTCCCTTTGCATCGAATCGCGAAACTGCGAGGAGCGCAGTTCGCGCCTGGCGAAGATGGGGTTTACGGATTCGCGGCTGCGCACTGTGGAATGAGTTTTCGTTTTTCGCTGCCGTTACGCCCGCCTGCAGGAGGGCAGTGGACAACCAAATCGATCGACAGGGACCATGGGGATGCCACTGTCGACCGGGTGCTCATAGGTAAATGCGGGTGAGTAAAGGAAAACCCAGAGAGTCCGGAGTCCTCAGTTGAGAGCGTTCAGTTTCGAGTTTGGAGTGCATGCCAACGAACTCAACCCTCAACACTCAATCACCGTGAACGGAGGACTCCGGACTCTCTGCGTCTAGTCCTTCGCGATTTGATAGTCGAAGACGTAAGAATGCTTCCCTTCAGCAATCTCGATTTCCATTGTCCCGGACAACCCCGCCAGCTCTCCCGTTCCTGAATCGGGCACTACTGTGATCGAGAGCGACGGCGTTCCGCGGTTCATTGTCCCTGAATGCTGAAGGTGAAATGTCCCTTCGCGTCCGTTCAGCTTCCCGGTGACCTTCTCGATCGCGACGTAGCCGGCTGAGCCTTTTGTCTGAGTTCCGGCGGCGAGCATCTGCCCTTTGCTCGAAGCATCGAGGTCACCCTCGAACTGCTTGTCGATTGCAAGTCGGCCGAGGACGGTGGCATCAGCTTCGGTTTCGGATGACTGTGGATTGAGTTTGACACTGAATG
>JBDUEH010000444.1:0-2755 GCA_040002555.1 Gemmatimonadales bacterium
GAGTGCGATCTCGACTACACACCCAACAAGCCGGTAGAACGCCAGGTCGATGTCGTCATCAGCAACAGCTTCGGCTTCGGCGGGCATAATACCACGCTCGCCATCAAGCGGTATACGGACTAGCTGATGCCGGAGAAGAATGACTCCGGCGAGCGACAGGCCTCGAGAACACTGCTTCACCGCACGGGAATCGGATACGATTCCCACCGGTTCGCGCCTGTAGGTCCGATCATCCTCGGCGGCGTAACAATTGAGTCCGACTCCCATCTTCACGGTCATTCGGACGCAGACGCGGTTGCCCACGCAGTGACCGACGCTATCCTCGGCGCCTGTGCAGCGGGAGATATTGGCGAGATGTTTCCCGATACCGACCCTGCCAATAGCGGCCGAGACTCGATCGACATGCTGCGGCGTGCCGTAGGTCGGCTCAACGAGCAGCGAACGTCTGTCATCAATATTGACGTTACCGTTGTTGCTGAGCGTCCACGAATCGGACCACACAGTGCCGAGATGTGCAAAGTGCTCGCTGGAGCGCTCGGTATCTCGCCTGACCGTGTGTCAGTCAAGGGAAAGACCAACGAAGGAATGGGATGGATTGGTCGCGGCGAAGGGATAGCATGCATCGCCGTGGCCACAGTAGCGACTGAAGTCGACAACGCGTGAGCCTCGATTCGATCCTCGCCTGGCTCGGCGAGCTTCCGCTTGGGACGCTCTACGTTGCGATGGGATTTACCTCTGCGATCGAGAACGTCTTCCCACCGTTTCCGGCGGATGCGGTCGTTGCGTTCGGCAGCTTTCTTGCCGCAAGAGGGAAGGCGTCGCCATACACAACGTTCATGGTCGTGTGGGTTGGCAACATGCTCGGCGCGGCGTTGATGTATTTGGTGGGCAGACGCTATGGAGCCATGGCGTTTACGGCGCGGCTCGAAAAATTGGGCGGCAAGAATGCCGAAGCGCGGCTTCGAGACCTGTACAACCGCTACGGAATTCCAGCGCTGTTCGTCAGCCGGTTTCTGCCTGGCGTAAGAGCTCTGGTTCCACCGTTCGCCGGAGCGTTGAGACTTCCGCCGCTGGCGGTTGCCGCCGCAGTTGCGTTGGCTTCGGGGGTTTGGTTCGCCTTCATCACCTTCATAGCATATCAGGCGGGCGAAGACTGGGACGTCCTTTATGCAACTATCGTCCACTCGAGCAAGATCGCCGCAGCGACCGGTCTCGTTGTCGTTCTCATAGTGGCCGGGGTCATCTACACGCGTCATCGACGGCGCAAATCGGTCGGAGGAAAGACTCCGTCGGTCGGCGAAGATGGCTGATCAACCCACGGATGAAGTTGCGCGCGCCTTTCGCCTCGAGCGGTTCAGCGACCACCTCGCCGTAGAGAAGGGCTCCTCCCCCAGGACCAGCGAGGCCTACATGCGCGACCTCGCGCGGTTCGCGACGTTCTGCCAGATCAAGGGAGCGGCAACTCCGGCCGCAGCCAGCGCGAAGATTCTCCGCGAATACATCTATCATTTGAAGGACCTCGGGCTGTCACCGTCGTCCATTCGCCGGAACATCTCCGCCGTTCGGAGTTATTTCAAATTCATGCTCGGCGAAGGTGAGCTGGTCCGCGATCCGAGCGAGCGACTCGAAGCACCGAAGCGATGGAGAACTCTTCCAGAGGTTCTGACGGTCGATGAAGCCGCGAGGCTCATCGCCGCACCCTCATTGGACGAACCGCTGGCATTCCGCGATCGCGCCATGCTCGAGCTCGCCTATGGCGCCGGGCTCCGCGTTTCGGAATGGATTTCGTTGTCGAACAAGGATGTGCTTATGAATGACCATCTCTTGCGCGTCTTCGGGAAAGGATCGAAGGAGCGCCTTGTGCCGATCGGCAGAGGTGCGATAGCCGCGGTCGCGATATACTTACGCGAGCTTCGCCCCAAGCTCGAGAAAGGACAGGGGAAGGGCGTTCTGTTTCTCAACGCGCGAGGGGAGCCGCTGTCGCGCATGGGCGCATGGAAAATCCTTCGCAAGTACGTCGAGATAGCAGGAATCACGAAACCCGTCTCGCCTCACACACTTCGTCACTCGTTCGCGACCCACTTGCTCGAAGGCGGCGCCGACCTTCGTGCGGTGCAGGAAATGCTGGGTCATGCCGATATTTCAACAACTCAGATATACACTCACGTAGACCGCGAGTACCTTCGGTCGGTCCATAAGCAATTTCATCCACGCGCATGATACTCGTCATCGACAACTACGACTCGTTTACCTACAACCTCGTCCAGTATCTTGGCGAGCTTGGAATGGACATCGAGGTCAGGAGAAATGATGAAATTGACGTCAACGGCATCAAGGCGATGCGGCCGTCGGCGCTGGTGATCTCGCCGGGTCCAGGGACGCCCGATAGCGCCGGTGTCAGCATCGACGCCATCCGGCAATGCGGCGAGATCCTGCCGATTCTCGGAGTGTGTCTTGGACACCAGGCTATCGCGGAGGCCTATGGCGGCAGGGTGGTGCGTGCAGCAAAGCTCATGCATGGCAAAACGTCAAGAATCAATCATTCAGGCGACGATTTGTTCGCCGGAATCGCTTCGCCCCTTGAAGTAATGCGTTACCATTCGCTGACCGTCGAGCAGGGTTCGTTGCCCGACGTTCTGCAAGTGCTGGCTTGGGGAGAGGATGATGCAAATGAGATCCACGCGATGCGGCATCGGCAGCATCCGGTATGGGGTGTGCAATTTCACCCGGAATCGATCATGACAGAATGCGGGAA
>JBDUEH010000445.1:0-2749 GCA_040002555.1 Gemmatimonadales bacterium
GGCGGAATGTTCAACGGAGATCGTGCCCGCAAGCTGACACTTGTTGACTACGGATTCCGCTTGCCCAGCGCCTTGGACAATCGACCGCTGATGTTCGATGAGTTCTTGTCGCTCACGCCGCGTGCGATCAATGTCTCGGCGACGCCCGGCGAGATCGAATTACGATTGTCGGAGGGAGTGGTAGTCGAGCAGATCATTCGGCCGACGGGGCTCGTCGATCCGGAGATCGACATCCGGCCGGTGCGCGGACAGGTTGACGATCTGCTCAATGAAATTCATCTCCGTGAGAAAAAGGGCGAGCGTGTCCTCGTCACGACGCTCACGAAGCGGATGTCCGAGGATCTCACCGACTATCTCCAGCAGATGGGCGTGCGTGTGCGGTACATGCACTCGGACATCGACGCGATCGAACGAATGGAAATTGTCCGTGGATTGCGACTCGGCGAATTCGACGTGCTCATCGGTATCAATCTTCTTCGAGAGGGTCTCGACCTTCCCGAGGTGTCTCTGGTTGCGATTCTCGACGCCGACCAGGAAGGATTTCTGCGCAGCGATCGATCGCTGATTCAGACCGTCGGTCGCGCGGCACGGCATGTCAACGGCCGGGCGATTTTCTACGCCGATCGAATTACTGGTTCGATGGAGCGCGCGATGGAGGAAACCAGGCGTCGTCGCGAGACTCAACGAGCATACAACGTGGAACACAACATCACGCCGTACAGTGTGGTTAAGAGCACGGATCAAGTGCGCTTCATCACTCGTGTCGCCGACGCACGCGAGGGTAGTGAAGCGCGCGATGCCGAGCAGGCGAGGCGCGTCGCAGAACATGCCCCGAAGTACGGTGGCAAAGACGTGCCAACTCTGATCGCGGAGCTCGAGAAGGAGATGAAGAAAGCGGCGGCGGATCTGGACTTCGAGGCCGCCGCCCGCCTTCGGGACCAGCTCTTTGAGGTCAAGGCGAAAGCTGATGGATCGCGCAACCGGTCGCGCGGCGCTTTCGCAGGCATTCGGATAGAGCGCTAGTGCGAGCGAAACATCACCTGCTGCCCGAAGATGCAGCGCGCAGTCACCTTGCTCTCGACGAAGCAGAATTGCGCCTATGGGGACGAGAACTTGGCGCGGGTTGCAATGCGCCATTGGTCATCTCGCTCTCTGGCGACCTTGGCGCGGGGAAGACCACCCTTGCACAAGCAATCTGCGCGGGATACGGAGTGACCGAGGCTGTCACAAGCCCGACATATTCTCTCGTTCACAGTTACAATGCACCTGCCTCCGCGGTAGTGCACATCGATCTCTATCGTCTCGACAATGAAGGACAGCTCGGAAATCTGGGCTGGGAGGAAATTCTTTCTGATGACGCTCTCGTGATCGTCGAATGGCCCGAGCGCGCCGGCAACAGAATGCCCGACGATCATCTTCACATCGAGCTTCAATACGCGCCGAACGATCCGTCGCGCCGCGTTCTGATGGCTGGTTGATGGGAATTCTTTCACTCGTTGTGGATGGATCGACCTACGCCGGAACTGTCGCACTTCTCAGCGGAAGTGAGGTGGCGGCAGAGTTGTCGCTGCCGGACAGTGGAACTCCATCGCGCGGTCAGCGTGCCGAGGATTTCATGCCGATGGTCGCAGCGTGTCTCGATGAAGCAAATGTGGACGCAAAAGATCTTGCCCTCGTCATTTGCGGAAGTGGGCCGGGGAGCTTCACAAGCCTTCGAATAGCGGCGTCGATTGCAAAGGGATTCGCAGCGGGTGTGGGATGCCCGATGTACTCGGTATCATCGCTTCTTTTAATACCGGCCTCGGCGAGCCTGCCACCTGGACGCTACCTATCTGCGTTACCAGCGATGCGCGGGGAATCGTTCGTTGTACTGGTCGAAATCGAAGCAGACGGCAGCGTTAAGTCACTCGATTCCGAACGGCTGGTATCGACGGCCGCCGTTGAAACCGCAGCGGCGGCGATCGGCGTTTCCGTTATTGGCCCGGGATTCGGGGATGACCTGCGTCCGAAGGCGCGAGGAGCGGCGCAAATGCTCGATCGGATTGTCGCCTCTGGCGAATGCGACCTGAACCTCTGGGAACCGGCGTACGGCAGACTTGCCGAAGCGCAGGTGAGATGGGAAGCTCAGCATGGACGGCCGCTAACGGTGGACGCTTGAGCGAGCGGCTGCCTGAGGGCACGTTGACTCGCGCGGGCGCTATTGAGCTTCGAACGCCTCGGGCTTCCGATCTGGCGGCGGTAGCCGCTATCGAGGAAGCCTCGTTCGGCGATCCGTGGTCGGCAAAGGAGTTCTCTTCGGTCCTCGCAGTCGATCACAGTATCTTTCTCATCGCGGAGTCGCGCGGTGAGATCGTGGGATACGTCATCGCCATTGCCGTTCTCGACGAAGCAGAGATACTAAACGTGGCGGTGTCGCCGAGCCGGCGGGGTGAAGGCATCGGCGGGGATTTGCTCGACGCAGCGTTGAAGCAGGTTGAATCGCGTGGCGCCGAGTCGTTGTTTCTCGAGGTTCGTGTCTCGAACGTGGCAGCGAGGGCGTTATATCAGTCACGCGGCTTCGCGGAGATCTCGAAGAGGAAGAATTACTACCGCACGCCGCTCGAAGATGCTCTTGTCATGAGGCGTGCGGCGAAAAGATGAGACACGCGCGGTCTCGCGTTTGGCGACCCGCGTTGAAGGATTACCATTGAAGGTGAGCGTATGAACCCTCGCCGGGAGGCAATGTGAGTCGCAGTGTGAACAAGGTGAC
>JBDUEH010000446.1:0-2745 GCA_040002555.1 Gemmatimonadales bacterium
GTTCTTGGTGATGTCAAACTGTCGGTTCCAGAACCGTGATGTTCGAGTTGGTATAAATGCAGATGTCAGCAGCGATCGAGAGACCGCGCTGGACTATTTCGCGAGGGGAAAGGTCCGTGTTCGCAACCAGTGCGCGTGCCGCTGCGAGCGCATACGAGCCACCAGAGCCGATCGCGAGAATTCCATCATCAGGTTCGATGATGTCGCCGGTTCCGGAAATAATGAATCCGCGCTCGTTGTCTGTGACTGCCAGCAGTGCTTCCAGCCGGCGCAGGACGCGGTCGCTCCGCCAGTCCTTGGCCAGCTCCACGGCAGCACGGGACAGGTTTCCGGGATGACGCTCGAGTTTTTCCTCGAACTTTTCGAACAGCGTGAAAGCGTCCGCGGCGGCGCCGGCAAATCCGGCCAGCAACTTGCCTCCACGGAGGGTGCGGACCTTCATCGCGTTCGACTTCATGACGGTTTCGCCAACGGTGACCTGGCCGTCGCCGCCGAGGGCGACTTTTCCGTCACGGCGGACGGCGAGGATGGTGGTCGATCGGACGCGGGGCAGTTGGTAGTTCATGGGTCAAAATTAACAGGGGCAACCCGATGAAGCTGGAGCAGGTCCCGATGGTGGTTGGAGTGCTGATCTGCCTTTTGGCGGCGGGGATTCTTTTCGACGCCGTCAAGCCTGAGGCGGTGACTCCTTTCCGCGAGCGGCGCCGGCGTCAGCGAGCCGAGATCAACACTCCCGGAGAATGGCTCGTCGCGCTGGGTACAGCGTCCCTGGGCATCTCGCTCATCGGTGGAGAAGACTGGAGGTGGGCGACAATCGCGGTAATAGCCGGGGTCGTTCTGCTCCTGATCGGCGTAGCGATGAACTGGGCATTTCTTCGCGAAATGCTGCTCTTTCGCGGGGCTGCAAGGCGCACCGAGGAAATGGAAGTTGCGCCCGAAGCAAACAAGCGAGAAGACACTCCCAAGCTGCGGATTCGCTAACGATCAGGCGCTTTGCTGGCCGCCGGATGTCTGCCGTTCGTCAACCGCTGCCGTCAACCGCTGGCGAAAAGAAGCCGACACCTCGGCCTCAACGCTGTATTTGAGCTTAACGGCCGCGATGTCACATACCAGCTTGTCGAATTCGGCTTGGGACATAGCTCCACAGACGGATATCAGTCGCGCGGCAATATCGTGCTGGAGCACGGCCAGAAGTTCCATCTCGTCGGTCAAGGTCGCTCGCCTGTCGAAAGATCAATGACGGCTCCGAGGCCGTTCGGAGAGCAGATACACCCCTTGACGTCAAATGTTCACACCCCCCCGTACCATTCATATCCCTCGTCGCTCCAGTACCCCCCCGTCCGCTGGGGAAGGAACATGATCTTGCTCAGGTACTTCGTGTTCTTGTACCCGAGCTTGATCGGAGAATAGACGCGGGCGGGAGCCCCGTGGGCTGGCGCCAGCATGTGTCCATCGAGCCCGTAGGCGACAACGGTCTGTGGATGCATCGCGCTCTCGATGTCCCAGCTTTCGTGATAACCGTCGTCGAACGACATGAAGTCCACATATTCGGCGCCCCTTTGAACGCCCGCCATTCGGGCCAACTCGGCCAGTCGAACGCCTGTCCACTGCTCGACGGCGGTCCAACCCTCGACGCAGTAGTGATTCACGCGCTCCGAAATTCGCGGCATTGCGACGAGCTGCTCCAGCGTGAGCTTGAATGGCCTGTCAACCATTCCTCCAATTTCGAGCGTCCACGTTCCCTTCGCGGACGGATCCCACATTGGGACCGTTTTTGAAATGAAGTAGCTTGGCAAAGCAGCTCCGGCGAGGCGAGTTCCGGAAATCGTTGCATCCATCGACGTGTGTCGGAACAGCGTCCGTTCGAGTTGTTCGTTTTTACGCTCGGCATAGCTGAGCAGCTTGCCGGCGCTCTTCGGGCCGCGCGCATTGCATGCGGCGAGAATGCTAGCAGCGACTGACGACCCGGTGATGGTCAGAAACTTCCGTCTGTCGATCGTCATGCGCTTTTCTCCTTCACCGGTGTTGTGACCGCCTTCTTCATTCTGAATCTGTTAGGCAGGAGATGGTATAGAGGACGGGCGTTTCTCGCTTCGGGCGAATTCTTCTCGTTGTATCCGCCGGTTGTCATCGAACGCATCGAATAGGGATCCACCGCAAACACCATGAAGATGTGGACGAGGCTAAGGACAACGAGCAGCGTCATCGCGACGAAGTGCCAGTAACGGGCCCAAACGTATCCGCCCATCAAGTCTGCAAGAGGCGCGAACTGCACCGGCTTCCAGATTGCGATCCCACTGACCACCGCGAGCACTCCCAGCCACGGGAGGACGAAATACGTCGCGCGTTGAAGGGCGTTGTGCTTGCCCTGGATTGGATGATCCTTTCTGACGAACAGATAGAACCGGATCATCTCCCACGAATTGCGAAAGAAACCGCGCATCGGAACGATGTCACGCCACTCGCCGCGCAAATACACGTAGCCAAGGTAGACGAGACCATTCAGGACGAGGACCCACATCATGGCGAAATGCCAGTGCCTCGCGCCTCCCAGCCAATTGCCAAACGTGAACTGTGGCGGAATCGGCTTGCCCTCGAAAGGATAGCAGCAGAACGTCGATCCGCGACGAGCGAACCGGGGATAAGCGTTAAAAATGCGCAGACCGCTGCCGACCATGATTGTCAGAGCGACGGCGTTCACCCAGTGGGTAACGCGTACTATCCAGTGATGTCTGGGCTTGGCCA
>JBDUEH010000447.1:0-2744 GCA_040002555.1 Gemmatimonadales bacterium
CGAGTGCCGTAAGTGCGGCGCCCGCCGCGCGGAACGAGATGTAGTTGAATATCCGAAGAAACCCGAAGTTCCTGACGAGAGGAACAAGGAGGTAATTGAGCACTTATGAGTTTGCCCAGGTTGTTATATGAGGAACCATCTGCTCCAGTATTACTCCGCGAGAAGCCTTCAGTAGAATGACCGCGTTCGACCGCAAACGCGGTTCGAGCAGCGGCCAAAGCTCCGCAACTGACGGCGCAGACACAACCCTCGAGTCGTTCCCGCCGACCCGACCGAGAGATTCGGCAAAGTCCCCGACGCCGGCAATCACTTCAGCACCTGACTCGAGAGCGAGCTTGCTGATGTCATCATGACACTGGTCGGAAGCGGCGCCGAGCTCGCGCATTGTCCCAAGAACGATTACGCGCTGTCTGTCTGAGCCGACGCTCTTGATCAAATCGATTGCCGCTCGCGTCGAGCCGGGGTTCGCGTTATACGCATCGTTGATCAACGTGACGTTGCCGATCTCCTCCCATGCAGTCCGCATGCGCGGCACCGGCATTTCCTCGATTCCCTTCGCCGAATTTTCGTCGGCAACCCCGCAGACTCTTGCAACGGCGATCGCGATCATTGCGTTCCTGACGTTGTGAATGCCGCGAAGGGGAAGGGTCAACGTGACGCCTTCGAGCTCGAGCGTGCCTCGCCCATCCTGGCCGATCGACCACGACGTTGGGGTAACGTCTGCGTCCTCCAGGCCCGCCGTGACAACCTCCCTCGCGCGATCCTTAGCCGCCTCGGCGATCTCCGGCTGAGACGAAGGAGTGATAGCGACTCTAACGCCATCAAATGCCGAAGCTTCCTCGCGGAGAACTCCCTCGAGATCTCCCAGCCCTTCGAGATGTTCTTCGGCAACAGATGTGACCACAGAAATATCCGGATCGATGATGGCGCGAAGCGTCGCAACTTCACCTGGCAGATTGGTTCCTGCCTCGATCACCGCGATCTCGGCATTCTTCGGAATGGACAACATCGTGAGCGGAACGCCGATCCGGTTGTTCAGGTTGCCCGTTGTCGCATGGACGACGAGCTCTGACGCGAGTGCCGAGCGAATCAGGTCCTTGGTCGTCGTCTTACCGTTGCTTCCCGCAACCATGACGATTGGCTTTGCCCAGACTGCTCTCCAGAAACTCGCGAGCTGCCCTAACGCAACCAGCGTGTCGTCAACCTTGAAGGCGGGTATCTCGATACCGGTCGTGTCGAACGTCTTCGACACGACAACCCCAACAACGCCCTTGGCTATCGCGTCGCGCACGTAGTCGTGTCCGTCAAAATTATCGCCAACGAGGGCAACGAACATTTCCCCCGGTGAAACTGACCTGCTATCGGTGTTGATTTTCGTGATCACCACCGCAGAGCGCGGCGCCTTCTTTCCGTCGAAGTCGCCAAGTGCGGCAGCAATGCGATCCAGATTCCAGAAACTCACGCGAAGGTTCCCGCAACCAGCTCCCTGACGATGCGTTTCTCGTCGAACGGCAGCTTGCGTGTGCCGATGATCTGGTAAGTCTCATGGCCCTTGCCTGCGAGGAGTACGACGTCGCCCTCGCGGGCTTCATTCAATGCGGACTCGATCGCGGCCTTTCGCCCCTCGATTCGCTTGTGACGGCCAGACGTCATTCCGGCCTCGATGTCGTCGAGGATCTGCCCCGGACTCTCCGTTCGGGGATTGTCATCAGTCAGGATGACAACGTCAGCACCTGCTTCCGCAGCTTTACCCATCTGCGGTCTTTTGCCGCGATCACGATCTCCTCCGCAACCGAAAACAAGGATCAGGCGGCCCGCGGTGAACGGTCTGATCGCGCCGAGGGCGCGCTCGATGGCGTCAGGAGTGTGGGCGTAGTCGCGAAGAACCGTCGGGTGAGTAGAAATGACTTCGAGCCGACCGGGAACCTGCGGAAGATCGGTGAGATTCTCAGCGAGCGAGTCGAGCCCTAGGTCAAGCGTGAGACCGACGGCAATTGCGCCAAGCGCGTTGTGAACGTTGACATCGCCGATGAGTGGCAGCGAGACCGGTGAGCTTTCGCCTTTGTAATTCACTCGCCACTCACTTCCCTTCGGCGAGAACCGAACGTCGGTTGCCCTTACTGCGGCCTCAGGCGTAACGCCGAACGTGATCTTCCCACGAGTGTCGGGAAGTGCGCGCCAGTTCGCGTCGTCAATGTTGATCGCTGCGCATCCATCGGGCGCGAGGTAGCTCATGAGCGCTGCCTTCGCCTTGAAGTACGCTTCCATCGTTCCGTGATAGTCGAGATGATCGCGCGTAAGGTTGGTGAAGATCACGGCGTCGAATGACAGTCCGTCAATGCGGCGTTGATCCAGACTATGAGATGAGACTTCCATCGCGACCGTTTTCACGTTGCGGTTCACGAGTTCTCTTAGAATTCGCTGAAGCTCAACGGGACCAGGCGTCGTTAGATCAGCACCCCCGGGCACGACTTCCGCTTCGGTTCCAAAGAGCACTCCCAGGGTTCCGATCGACGCGCTTCGCGAACCTGGCTGGTCGAGAAGGTGTCTCAGGATTCCGGCAGTCGTGCTTTTTCCGTTCGTGCCTGTGATGCCGATCATGCGAAGCTCACGCGATGGGTCGCCGTACGCCGCACCGGCGGCGACGGCGGCGGCCTTTCGGCCTTCGCGGACGACAATCGCTGGCAGCGTGGTTCGCTCAGCGTCTTCCACCATCGCGACCGTTGCGCCGCTTTGCTCCGCAC
>JBDUEH010000448.1:0-2740 GCA_040002555.1 Gemmatimonadales bacterium
CGGTGTACAAGGCTCCGGTAACAGCGGCGAGAGATACTATAGGTATGTCGTTCCCGGCCGCGCGCGTAGCCCCAGTGATCGGATACTACCGGCATTCATTGACTGATGAGCCACTGCATCTCGCGTACATGGTTGGCCGCATCGTGAATGTCGATGGACCGCGGTTGGTGGGCATGAGCGAGCGGCACTATACGTCGGTGAGCGGCAGGACTCATTTCGAGCTCGAAGCTCTGCGCACCGGGCGTGGTCGCATCAGGACCTGGGTCGATGGTAGTGATACGACACTCTACGTGCCCGTTGACGCTCCACTGCCTGCCGCATCGTTCGGCGAGTATGCCGGCTCCTTTTATTCTGAGGAGGCCGATGTGGCTGCGTCGATTCTTGTTGAAAACGGGAAGGTCGTGTTGTTCGAGCGGCCGTCAGACAGGGTGGCTTTGTCTCCCATATATGCGGACGGGTTCAATGCGGATGGCTCTTATGTGAAGTTCGTACGTGATTCGGATGGACACGTGAATGGGTTTCTTGTTACGTCTGGGCGAGCGCGAAACGTGCGGTTCGATCGTGTGAAGGCCAGAACCGCAACCCGCCCATAGCGCTTCTAGATTCTCGCCAACTCCTGCTCTGCGGCTTCGGCATCCATTTCAGTTGCTGGCGGCATGGTGGGATGACAGCTACTTGCGGGGCGCGGCAATGGTGGTCAGTACATCCGCGGCACCCGCGGTGCGTTCCAGGTGTGGGTATCGCAAGCCACCGTGATACTCGATACGGACCGTCTTGAAATATCCCGTGTTGTCTATGATGAGTTCCATTGGTGCCTTGCTGGTCTTCGACTCCGTGAGGGCGCGCGCGAACGCATCTGCGCTGAACCGAATTCCATTTACCGCGATGATCTTCATTCCCTGCGAGATCCCCGCGTCGAACGCCGGCTTGCCGGGCCAGGCGTCGTCCACCGTGCCATCAGCAGTGACGTGAATGCCGAGTGAGCCATAGGCATTGGTGCCGCCGTCGAGCGCCCAGGGGTCAGTGAACATGTTCGGCGTCTCGTTGTACACGAGACGAAATCCGCCGTTTTCGATTCCACCCGCGGGGATGTCCATGCTCTTCGACGTCAGCCGCTTCGTGAAGAAGCCCTTCCAGTCATACGGCGCGACGGTGTTGAGCGTGCGGTAGACCTCATCCGCGTCGTACGGCTTCACCCACACCTTGCCGTTGTCATTCTGGCCGTGGAAGATCGCGCAGAAATCGTCGAGTGACTTCCGGCCACTCGTGAGCTTCCTGATCAGCACATCGGTCTCGAGCCACACAAGCGTCCCTTCGTTGTAGAAGGAAGGCAGGCCGCCTCCCGTCTGGCGACGGTAGCCCGTCCATCCACCGCCAGCGGTATAGAGAAAGGGCGCAGCATCGGCCGCATCCTGAAGTGTCCGCCATGCCCGGCCCGGCGCCGTCAGCGTCATTGCGTCGGCGGCAATCTCGTCGAACCATTCCTCTGGTGAGATCAATCCCGAGCGCGCCGAGAGCAGCTCGCCGTAATAATTCGTGAGTCCTTCGTAGACCCAGAGCAGGTCGTCCTTCATCGGCTTCTCGTATCCACCCTGCACGAGCCCTGCAGGACGACGCGCCTTTCCGTTCCACGAATGAAAGTATTCGTGCGGAAGCAACAGGCTGCTCCGCTTCGCCGCCCCATCGTCTACAAACGTGTACTCGGCCACCCGGTCATCAGCAGACTCGTGATGCTCCACGCCGAAGGCGCCGAGGTTGTCGCTGAGCGTGAGGAGCCAGTGGTACTTGCGATAGTGGCCGACGCCGCCGAACACCGCGCGCTCCTGGAGCACGATGTTCTTGTAGATATCGATGCGCGACTGCGGGAACTGCAGCGCCCACTCGTGATCAGCCACGACGTCGATCACGTGCTCGCCTACCGGCGAACCCGAAGGCCACAACGTGATGCTGCGAAAATATTCGCCGAGCAATACCGGGTGATCCACGAGCATGTCGAACGACGTTGGCGCGTAGTGAATCGTGTTCCCCGCAACTGATGCGATGTCGAGCGCACCTCCGTGCTTCCAGCCCGCGGGCGCCTTGAGCGTGGCCGTCACCGTGATCTGCGAGGGATCTTCTCCCATTGGATAGAGGGCGACCGTATTCCAGTTGATCACCGCAATCTTTGCGTTCGCAGACGGAAGAGATCCGAATGCGCCGCCACCGGTAGGAACCGTGTAGTCGTACTTCGCCGTGAGTGTCGTTGCGCCTGAAGGCACTGTGAATCCGACCGCGAACATCTCGACAGGATCGCGGCGCCAGTCGAGCTCCTTTCCATCCGCAAGGATGTGCAGCCCGTTGACATTCCACACGGGACCGGACGGCATGTGTTCGCCGGGAATCCACTTGGGATAGAAGAGCGACATCGGCCCGGGCACCGCCGGCATCGTCATCGTGGCGTGGATGATCTTCATCGGCGCATCACTGGCGTCGACATCGAGCTGCATCTGCGTATGCGGCGCAGCGCGCTGGGCGACGGCGGTAAACGGCAGCGCAATCAGGAGCGCAAATGCAAGTGAGCGGTTTCGTGACATGGATGCGTTGATGAAGGTGAAGATCAGCGTGACAAAATGCCCCTCGCCTGAGTCGAGGCAAGCCCCATGGTTTCCAGCAATTGGACAAACCGCGGGTGAGTATGATACTCTCCGAACATTGGGTGCCTCGGGACTGAATACATCCAGTCCGACCGCGAGTCCTGCGC
>JBDUEH010000449.1:0-2737 GCA_040002555.1 Gemmatimonadales bacterium
AAGCTTCGGCGCACGCTGTCGTGAATTCGTCAGGCTCTACTCCGCGATGTTCGAGTGCCGCGCGATTCTCAGTCTCGCGAATTCTCTGCACGCAGAACGTGCACTTCTCCATGACACCCTTGCCACGAACAGTGACGTCAGGATTGAGTTGCCAGTTGAGCGGCTCCGGGAACGCGTACTGCGCACGCGCAGGCTCGCCGTATCCGAACCAGTTGAAGTAGCGAACTTTGTATGGGCAGTTGTTCGAGCAGTAGCGAGTTCCAACGCAGCGGTTGTAGACCTGCACGTTGAGACCATCCGGCGAGTGATAGGTTGCGTACACCGGGCACACCGGCTCGCATGGAGCGTTGCCGCAATGCTGGCACATCATCGGAACGAAGCGCGTATCGAAATCGGCTCCGCCGTCTTCGCCGCCCTCGTAGTATCTCTCGAGACGAAGCCACGCCATCTCGCGACTGCGCGTGATGTTCGCGCCAAAGCCCGTGCGATCGGGAAGAACTTTCGCTCCCTGCCAATCCGCACCGACGGTTGGAATGTTGTTCTCTGCGTAGCAAGCGGTGACGCAAGCAGAGCAACCGGTGCAACGGGCGAGGTCGATCGTCATCGCCCATCGACGATTCGCCATCCCGCTCCAGTGATCGCGCGCGTACATGCCCTTCTCTTTCGACTTCTGGGCAGGTCCGCCGAGATCGCCCTGTGCGTCGTTCGCGGTTGGCGAGCGAAGACCTGGAAGGAATGCGTGACTCGCATCGCCAGGGAATTCTGGTTCGCCCTCGCCAACGTGCTCGGTCACTCCTTCGCCGGGCTTGTTTGCGAGCAGATCGGCGACTGTCAGCGCCTGTCCGATACCGCGACCGTGTTGGCGCGCTGAGCCCTCCGTTGTAGCCAGGCGGGTCGAGCCGCCGTCTTTCGTTACCTGTGCGCCCGCAGTCAGCATTATCGCGCCAGACCGATCCTCTGCGTACGGCAGGAGATCGAACGCATTGCTTCCCGAGCGAGCGTATCGCCCGGCCGCGTCAACATGTCCACGTCCTGCTGCAATCGCGATCGTGTCGGGCCTGACGCCGAGGTAGACGTACGTCGGTAGGGAAAGTTTGCCGGCGGAGGTCTGAACGAGCACGTGATCGCCATTCTGAACACCAAGCTTTGTCGCGGTCGTCGGGTGCATCTCAGCGACCGTCTGCCACGCGATCTTCGTTACTGGATCAGGAAGCTCCTGAAGCCAAGGCTTGTTCGCGCCGCTACCCATTCCGATAACCGGATGCGGATAAACGACCAGCGCAAACGCTCCTGGCGCGGCTCCTTCCGCCGCGACAGGCGCAGGAAGCGGGCGCGGTGTGAGTGCTGCCGTCGTGCCGCTTGCGACACCACGCGGAAGCGCGGCAGCGAGTGCGGCTGCTCCACCGGGATACAGCGAGACCATCACACTTCTATAGTCGTTCGATCCGGCCGCGAATGTCCCTTGTCCTGCTGCCCGTGCGACGGCGATGAGAACATCGGCGGTGGCGCGCGTATCGAAGACCGGATCCATCGCGGGTTGCTGTAACGACAGAGTTCCACGGACCGGCTCGGCATCGCCCCAACTTTCGAGGAAGTGATTGTCGGGAAGAACGAGATCGGCCATCGCCGTGGTTTCATCAGGAATCGATGAGAAGCTCACCTTGAACGGAACCTTGGCCATCGCTGCGGCAAACCCCGATGCCTTCGTCATTCCGTAAGCCGGATCGACGTTGCGAATCATCAACATCGGAACCTTTCCGGCCTGCATGTTCTGCGCGACGACACGAAGCTGAGCAGGCGAGTCGATACCCTCGAATCCGTTGAGCGCGCCCGTTGAGGTGATCGTCGTGCCGACTGCGCCGGTTGCGGAGTTCACATTGTAGGCGGCGAGACACAGCTCCATTCCGTGCGGCGTATTTCCGCCGGCAAGAACCATCGAGGGCTTCGCCGCATCGAACTCTGCCTTCAATGCGGTGAGAATCGCGACGTCAACGCCGCTTTCCGCTGCGGCCTGCTGCGGAGATACTGTTCCGCCACCGCCGAGCATGTGAACTATTGCGAGCTCGGATCCCGAGCGTGCGTTTATCCATTGGTCGGCATTCAAGCCGGTCAGCGAGCGTCGCGGTCCGATGTAAATCAGGCGGGGTGCCGTCTCGATTTTTGCGCGTGCATCAGCGAAGTCGAGCTGTTGTGATACGCTAGATCCCCATCCATCGAGAAAATCGGCGCCGACCGATACGATGAGTTTAGCAGCGCCAAACTCGAACTTTGGCCAAGCGACGCCATACGACTGTTTGTTTGCGGCAATCGCGGCATGATCAACGTCAGGATCGATGCTCAGTGCCGGAGGCATTCCCATTCCGGCGAGCCACGTGTTCAGGAATGACGGAAAATTTCCTGACTCGTGACGGTTTATGAACACCGCGTTCTGCGCATTGGCGCGATTTTCCGCGAGTTTCTGCCCGAACAACTTGAGCGCTTCGTCCCATGTGGTCTGGACGAGCTTGCCGCCCTTTCGAATCATTGGGCCGCGATAGCGATCGGGATTGTACAAACCCTGGAGCGACGCCTGACCCCGCGCACACAAGGCGCCGCGATTCACCGGATGTGAAGGATTTCCCTCGAGCTTGATCGCGCGTCCATCACGCGTCTCGGCGATAATGCCGCATGATGCCGAGCAATCGCGGCAGGTAGAGGCGTAGTATGTCGAAACGCCGGGCACTGTTTCGTCCGGCGA
>JBDUEH010000450.1:0-2737 GCA_040002555.1 Gemmatimonadales bacterium
GAGACTCGGCCAGTTTGTCAGCTGACGTACGGTGACGAACTTGCATCGAATAACTCTGTGACTCACGGTCATATAGCCGCCGAGGATCAGGCCGATGCCAAGAAGAGGAATGCTTGTCTTGAGGTAGCGGTGAACCAGTGAGCGCATGACACGCCCTCGGGCGAGGAGAATTCAATATGGCAAGCCGATCATCGCAGGATGCACCTCCGCGCCTATCTGATTTCGTCGAGCCCACCACCCGTCGCGGGTTTCTTGCTAACGCTTCAATGCTTTCGCTGGCGATTCCCGGCGTTGGTGCAGCAATAGCCGCTTGTTCTCCGGGTAGTGAAAAAGCGAATGACACCGCGAATGCTGGAGCCATTGCGGCGCCGCCACAATCCGCTGGATCGCCGACGCTGCATAACCCGGACAGCAGACTCGACACAGCGCTGCTGAAAGGAGGTCATCCCATTTCATCAGCCGGTGGTATCACGCCCTCTGCGACAGTCTATAAAAGGTTCGATCCAGCGCTTCCGCCGCTTGGCTCGGGAAATCTCAAGATTCACTGGAGAACGAAAGAGCTTCCCATCCGTATCTCCGACGATACCGTCGTGGCCGCGTGGACATTCGAAGGCGACATACCGGGACCGGTTGTGCATTGCCGGGTCGGGGATACGGTCGAGTTCACGCTGACCAACGATGTGGACGTGCCGCACTCGATGGACTTTCACGCGGCGCAGATCGATCCGAAGCACGCATTCCGCTCGGTGCCGAAGGGAGAATCGGTTACGTACACGTTCAAGCCAAAGTGGGCTGGTGCCTTCTTGTATCACTGCGGATCATCGCCCGTATTGATGCACATCGGGTCAGGTATGTACGGCGCAATTGTCGTGTCACCGCGCGAGCCGCTGCCGCCTGCGAAAGAGTTCGTCCTTATACAAAGCGAGTACTATCTCGGGGATGCCGTTGGCGGAATTCGGCCGTTTGATTACAACAAGATGCTCGCGACGTTTCCCGATTACGTAATGTTCAATGGGCGTCCGAACCAGTACATGAAGGATCCGATCAAGGTGAAGGTGGGCGACCGGGTTCGATTCTGGGTTGTAAATGCGGGGCCAACCCACCCGTGCAACTTTCACGTAGTTGGTGAGCAGTTCGACACAGTGTATCTGGGTTCCCCTCCTGGCTCAGCGATACACGGAGTGCAGACGTGGGATGTCGCTGCGGGTGGCGGAATGTGTTTCGAGATGCTGTGCGATGTCCCCGGTGAATTTCCCGTCGTGAATCACGGATTCGGTCACGGCCAGAAGGGAGGCATCGGCATCCTTATGGTCGAGCCGTAGCGGCAGAATGTTTGTAACTCGTTTGTTCGCCGCAAAAAGTCGGGCGTAAAATCACACTGCATTGTACTTTTTCCCCGTTGTTCAATTTCTAACAGGGTCCAAACTCAATGACTGACGCTACTACTGCAGCTCTACCGCCCAAGGCGAGCGTGTGGGAAGACTTTGTAGACATTTTCACGAATCCTTCTGCCGTGTTCGAGCGCAGGCGAGATGGCCAGTTCGGTTTAGCGCTGGCGGTTTTGGCTGTCGTTACGGGCATTCTTGCATTCGCCCTGCACAACGGACTCGCACCGGTGATGGACGCGGTAATTGCGAAGCAGCAAGCCGCGATGATGGCGAAGAATCCGGCTCTGACTCAGGACCAGCTGTCGTCGATGTCTGGGATAATGGAAAAGTCAGCGCAGTTCGGGGCGATCGTATTCGTGCCGATCTTCGCCGTGATCGGTGCTTTCCTGATCTGGCTCATCGGAAAGTTCGTCGATACGAAGATGGCCTTCGCTCCGGCGATGATGATCTCGACCTACTCGGGATTCCCGCGAATTCTGCAGACGGTCGTGACCGCACTCCAGGGGTTGTTCCTTTCACCTGAATCGATCACGGGCCAGGGAAGCGTGAGTATCGGACCCGCCCGATTCCTGCCGGCGACAGCCAATCCCGGAGTCGAAACAATGCTCGTCAACCTCGACGCATTCACGATCTGGACTTACGTGCTGATTGCGATTGGCATCGCGGTAGTTGCCCGAGTGTCGATAAAGCGCGCAGCGATCACAACCGGAATAATCTGGCTCATCAGCATGCTTCCGGCAGTCTATCAGGCAATCTCAGCGAGTTGATCCGAGGCTCGATGAAAAAAAAACGGCGCCCCGAAAGGCGCCGTTTTCTTGTGCGTTCGTCAAAACATCAAACTGCGTCGGACAGGCTCGTGAAGTTGAAATCCTTTGCCTTGATTGGTGGCATTACGATTGGCCCGCCCTGTTCCGTGCCGGCAAGACGCACAGCCGGGCCGAGCGCCTCGAGATTATTCAACAGGAACAGCGGCGACTCGTTGAAACGGAAATTTTTCACAGACTTCGAGATCTTTCCGTTCTCAACCAGGAACGTTCCGTCACGCGTCAGTCCAGTGAAAAGAATCGTTCGCGGATCGACCGGGCGTAAATACCACAATCTCGTGACAAGAATTCCACGCTCGGTGGATTTGATCATGTCGTCGAGCGACGTTGTGCCGCCCTGCATCTTGATCGTGCTCGGACCGCCGGTCACCGGCTTGTTTTGCTTCTGCGCCCAGAAGCGCGAATAGAACAACTGCTTTAACACACCGTTCTCGACCCACACCTGGCGTGCGAGCGGCAGACCTTGTCCATCGAACGGCTGGCCAAGAAGCTGAGGATCCTGCGGGTCGGAGAAAATCGTGACAC
>JBDUEH010000451.1:0-2729 GCA_040002555.1 Gemmatimonadales bacterium
GAGGCCGGCGTCGTCCGCTCCTCGCAGCGAGAGATCGGGCGAGGGTTCGCCATACTCCACTTCGAGATCCGGGAAGGTTTCTCGGCCCGGTGTCAGGAATCGCGGACCTGGGAGAGGTCCACGGTAAGGAGGCCTCTCTTATGGCACGAAGGACACGAAGAAAGACTTTGGGGGGCATCCGTCTGCCCGGGTTTAACTCAATCGCAAACAGATTGCGTCACGGATTGGACGGATGCCACGGATCAGGAACGGAACAAATCTCAAAAACTCGAGAGGCGTTTCGATCTTTTTTCTTGGGGACTACGGAGCTGCGGCCACAAATCGTAGTTAACCAGAGGCGTTTTGATCGTTCATTTTAGGGAACCATGCGGAGGTGGGTTGATCCAACCCTTTTTATCTTTTCCGTAGTTCTGTTCCTGATCCGTAAAATCCGTAAAATCCGTGCCCCAACACGCAGTGTTTGACTTTGGAAAGCAGATGAATCATGTCGCCGTGCAGGATTTGTAGTCTTCGCGTCGTCGACGACTTCGTGGCCAACGAAACATCTCGCCCGAGACGAGATGCATCCCACACACAAGCCTCAGTACGAAGCGATCTGCCGATACGCAACCTTGAAAGTCTCGACCTGCGGCAGTATCGCGTCCTCGAGCTGCGGCGCGTATCCCACGAAGGTATCCGACGATGCAACGCGCTGAACCGGCGCATCGAGCCACGCGAAACACTCGTCAGCGATCGCCGCCGCGATTTCCGCTCCGTATCCCCACGAGAGGGAATCTTCGTAAGCGACGATCACCCGCGACGTCTTCTTCACTGACTCGAATACGGTCTCACGATCCCACGGGCTCAACGTTCTCAGGTCGATGACCTCGACCGAAATTCCTTCATCCGCAACTGCATGCGCCGCCGTGACCGCTCGCTGTAAAGTCGCTCCGTAGGTCACCAGCGTGACATCTGATCCCTCACGGACGACCTTCGCTTTCCCGAACGGAATCATGAAGTTCGGGCCGGGATTCGCGCTCTTGTTGTACGTCTGCCGGTAGAGGTGCTTGTGCTCCAGGAAGATCACCGGGTCTTCGCAGCGAATCGCTGTGCGCAGCAATCCGTTCGCGTCGAGGGCCGTCGCAGGGCAGACGACTCTTAATCCGGGACAATGCGTGAACAGCGACGCACCGGTCTGCGAATGATAAACGGCACCGCGGATGTAGCCGCCGTACGTCGTTCTGATCACAACAGGCGCAGCAAAGCTGTTGTTCGAGCGCCAGCGCATGGTCGCCAGCTCGTCGCGGATCTGCATGTACGCCGGCCAGATGTAGTCGAAGAACTGAACTTCGACGACCGGCTTGAACCCTCGAATCGCAAGGCCGATGGCTCTTCCGACGATGTTCGCTTCGGCCAATGGAGAGTTGTAGACACGCGCACTGCCGAATTCCTTCTGCAAACCCCACGTGACTTTGAATACGCCGCCCTTTCCCTTCACCTTGCCGAGGTGCTCCTCACGCGACACGTCGGCAACGTCCTCTCCGAACATGAGGATCTTCTCGTCGCGCCGCATCTCATCCTTCATGCACGCGTTCAACAGGTCGACCATTGTCGTTGGATCGCCCGAGAACTTCGGGTCATCCTCAGTGTCGAACTGCTCGCTCGTCGGATCGACATCGGGCGAGTACACGCCGAAATACACGGTGTCAGCAGTTGGCTGCGGCTGGGCCAGCGCATCGTCGGTCGCGGCCAAAACTACTTCATCGACCTCGGCCTGAATCGCCGCAATCTCCGCGTCAGTCGCATGTCCTTCATTCACCAGCCACTTCGGAAACACCGTGAGTGGATCGCGAGCAGCATCGGCTTCACGCTCGGCTGCCGGACGGTACATCGTCTCGTCGTCCGACAGCGAATGCGAGTACGGACGAATGACATTTGCATGAACGAGCGCCGGACCCCTTCTGTCGCGCGCGTACTGAACTGCGCGCTTCATCACGTCGTAGCTCGCCATGAAGTCGCATCCATCCACTTCCTCGATGAGGAAATTCGGGAACGACCGTACAAGCTTTGAAATAGAGCCACCAGCCGTGTTTACTTCGACGGGAACCGAGATCGCGTAACCGTTGTCTTCGACGAGATACACAACCGGCAGCTTCAGATTCGATGCGGAGTTGAGGGACTCCCAGAACTCGCCTTCGCTCGTGGTGCCGTCGCCCGTCGTGACTAGAACGACTTCATCTTTCTCGAAGCCTTCGGTGATATCGAGCATCTTTGCCCGAATGCTCGCTTCCGCAGAGCCGACGGCCTGAAGGAATTGTGTTCCGGTCGGCGACGACGCCGACACGATGTTGTAGTCCTTATGCCCCCAGTGGCTCGGCATCTGGCGTCCGCCGGACGCGGGGTCGATCGCCGCGCCGACTGCTTCGTAGAGCATCTCGGCCGCCGTGACGCCCAGACTCAGGCAAAGTGCGCGGTCACGGTAGTAGGTATAGAACCAGTCGTAGGCGGGCTTGAGGACCATCGCAGCCGCGGTTAGAACCGCTTCGTGACCCGCGCCGGAGATCTGGAAGAAGATCTTGTTCTGACGCTTGAGCTGCACCTCCTTGTCATCCAGCTTCCTGGACAACAGCATGTTCCGGTATGCGCCAACCAGTTGGTCGGCCGACAGGCTCGAGCTGGTAACGCCGATCTTTTCTTCGGAAAGAGTTCTGGTAGCCATCTCGTCTGCTGTGAGGGTCCGTCAGATTCTA
>JBDUEH010000452.1:0-2729 GCA_040002555.1 Gemmatimonadales bacterium
AAAAGAACGCGCCCCGAAGGGCGCGTTCGCGGCATCACCGTGTGGATGCGGAGGTCACTCGTTATCGCCGACGATGAGCCGTCCTGCGTCAAATTGACGACCCGTGATATCGATTGGTCACTGCTGGGCCGTGCACCGACGCGCCAATCGTCCACGGGGAACTTCCTTGCAAGTGCAAAAGTTTCGTCAAGGATGAATCGATATGCGTTTAGCGGCCGTCTAATTAGCCATAGTTCCCAAACAAGGCTTCACGACCCGCCGCGCCGGGTCAGCTCCCGGGGGGAAAATATGCGTCTGTCACGTTCACTAAACACGTCAGTGCTTGCTCTTTGCTGCGCTGCGTTCACAAATGCTGCCCACGCGCAGCAGACGACAAAATCTCAGAGCGACCCTCGTCCTTCTGCTCACGCGGCGAAGAGAACAGGATCGATCTCAATCGACGGACAGATCGATGAAACGGCGTGGGCGGCAGCAACTCCGATCGGTGACCTTGTTCAGTCGTATCCCAACGAAGGAAAGGCGCCGAGCGACAAGACTGAAATCAGGATTCTCTATGATGAAGGGGCGATCTACATCGCCGCCCGAATGTTTGATTCGATGGGTGCGAAGGGCGTGCATGCAGTTCTTACCCGTCGCGATCAGCTGCTCAATGGCGGAAACTCGCTGACCTCGGACAAAATTGCATTTGTCTTTGACCCGTTTCACGACAAGAACAGCCGCAGCTGGTTCGAGCTCAACCCACTCGGCGTCAAGGGCGATCACAAGGACGGTGACACCTCTTACGATCCAGTCTGGGAAGGAGCGAGCCACATCGATTCCCTCGGATGGACGGCTGAATTCAGAATTCCGTTTTCGCAGCTTCGCTTTTCGCGCGATCCAAATCAGCTCTGGGGCATGCAGGTCTGGCGTACGACCGATCGACTGAACGAACAGGACATGTGGGCATTCTGGCGGAGCAACGAGTACGGCGGTCCGGCGTACTTCGGGACGCTCGACGGAATGACTGTCGCCGCCCAGCCTCGCCAGATCGAGATAGTTCCCTACGCCACATCACGTGCAACGCTCGCGCGCGTCCCGTCGAACGATCCGTATCATTCGGACCGTCAAGGCCAGTACCGCGCCGGCGGCGACGTAAAGTTGAACGTCACATCGAGCCTCACTCTCGATGCGACGGTAAATCCTGATTTCGGCCAGGTGGAAGTCGATCCCGCGTCGGTCAATCTCTCGGTATTCGAGACGACGTTTTCCGAAAAGCGCCCATTCTTCGTATCGAACTCGCAGTACTTCTCGAATGGCGGCTTCAGCTGCTACTTCTGCGACAACGTCTCCAGCCTCAACCTCATTTACACGCGCCGCATCGGTCGCTCGCCGCAACTCTCGGGATTGGTGGGCTCGCGCGCGCAGTTCATGGATGCGACTGACGCAACGAGCATACTCGGCGCAGGCAAGGTCACCGGTCGGACTGCTGGAGGAATGACAGTCGGATTGCTCGACGCAGTGACAAAGAGTGAGGACGCGAGATACCGTCTTGACGGTGATCCAACCGATCACGTCCAGGAGGTCGAGCCGCTCGCCAACTACTTCATTGGCCGCGTCCGAAAAGAATATCGTGGGGGCGCAACTCGCATCGGTTCGATCGGAACTCTGGTGAACCGCTCACTCACCAATAACGACGAGCGACAACGCCTCAGATCGCGCGCGGGTGCCGTCGGATTCGATCTCGACCACCATTGGAGCAACCGCGCCTATTCGCTCAACATCCAGACTGCCCTGACGAACATAGGTGGAGACACCGCCGCGATTCGTCGCGCTCAGCAGTCGAGCGCCCGCTACTATCAGCGTGCAGGCAGGGGCGAAACCACAGACGGACTTTTCGACACCAACTTCGATCCAACGCGCAATCAGTTGAACGGTTACGGAGTCTACGCGCGACTGGCGAAGGAAACCGGAAACTGGCTGTTTGAGGGAATCCAGAACTGGAGAAGTCCGGGCTTCGAAGCGAACGACCTGGGTGTGTTGAACAGGTCCGATTACAAATGGATGGTCGCGAACGCGGTGCGTCAGTGGACAACACCAGGCTCAGGCTACCGCAGCATCTTCACCAGCCTCGGCGCGCAGCAGCAGCTCAACTACGAAGGCGATCACACTGATATCGACTATCACGGCAGCGTCAATGCCACACTGAAGAACTTCTGGAATGTCGGCATTTTCGAGATTTACCATCCCAGCACCTGGGATGAGCGACTGACACGCGGTGGACCGACTGTGCTTCACTATGGATACAATCTCATCGGTGCGAACTTCAGCTCCGACAGTCGTTCATCGGTGGTTTACGGTATGAACTACAACTTGAGCAGGCCGGTGGACAATTCAGAAGGTGGCCGTCAGGCGTACTATCCATACGTGACGTTGAAGCCGTCGTCGTCGATGAGCCTCACGCTTTCACCGTCGTACGATCATGACTTTACTGCGCAGCAATTCATAACGTCAAAGAGCGATGTGAATGCGCCGGTCGGTTTCGCCAACGTGCGCTACGTGTTCGGACGACTCGAGCAGAAGACGTTCTCGATGGACACGCGGCTCAACACGACGTTCACGCCAAACCTGACGCTCGAGCTGTTCGCCCAGCCGTTCCTGGCTAGCGGTCACTACACGAGCTTCAAGGAATTCGCCAAGCCGCACTCGGGCCAGATGACGTACTACGGGCGCGACAATGGCAGCACGATCAC
>JBDUEH010000453.1:0-2715 GCA_040002555.1 Gemmatimonadales bacterium
CCGACTTCGTGAAAAATTTCACTAACTTGTTGACGACCAGAATCTATCGTGATTCATAGCGCTGACGGAAGGGTCTCACGGTAGCAGCGATGATGTTGATTTCATACATTGACGCGCCCACGTTCGCGACACGGTTTCAATCGTCGCGTTTCCGCAAAATCCTATCCAACAAATGTCAATTCAGTCTGATCGCTGGATCACCCGGATGGCTACTGAGCACGGAATGATCGAGCCATTTGAGAACAGTCAGGTAAGGTCCGGAGTCATCTCGTACGGCGTCAGTTCCTACGGGTATGACATGAGAGTCGCTACTGAGTACAGGATCTTCACCAACGTCCTCAACTCGATCGTGGATCCAAAGGAGTTCGATCCGAAGTCGTTCGTGCACTTTGAGGGCGACGTCTGCATCGTTCCGCCCAACTCATTCGCGCTGGCGCGGTCGGTCGAGTATTTCCGCATCCCCCGCAACATCCTCACCGTGACCGTGGGGAAATCCACATACGCTCGGTGCGGAATCATCACGAACGTCACGCCGCTCGAGCCCGAGTGGGAAGGCCACGTAACGCTCGAAATATCAAATACCACTCCCCTTCCGGCGAAGATCTATTCAAACGAGGGTATCGCGCAGGTGCTTTTCTTCAAGGGTGAGGAAGATCCGCTGGTCTCTTACGCGGATAAAAAGGGAAAATACCAAGGGCAAACAGGAGTTACCCTACCGAAGCTCTGATACGACCTCTCTCAGGGCAATATGCTTTCGAATTCGACTTGCCGGACGATTTGTTTTTCAAAAGACGGCGGCGAACGCTATGAAGGGAACGAAGCAAATGGCCCGGGTCATTTCAATGACCTCCCATTTTTTCCGTCCCTCATCTGCCTCAATCCGTCCAATCGCAGTACCCCTTTGCCGTCCCGGGGGACGCGGCCGGTCGAAACCGAGATATTGTTTACTAGCCCGGGGAACGCGACCAGTCGAAACCGAGACTTTGTCCCCAAACAAAACCGTTTCCCTTTTCGAGAGACCCGGTTTTCACAGGAGGAGAGGCGGCTTCTCATGTGCTGCCCACCGCCTCACACGCGGGCAGCGCGCGGTTAAAATCGTGCGCGCTACTTGCCGTTGTTCTTGATCGACACCGACTTCTGCATCGTTGACTTCAGTCCGCTGGCATCGCTCACGGTGAGGGCCACCGTCATCGAGTAGTTACCTTTCGCCGAGTAGTTGTGGCGCGTGTAGGGACTTGCTGCGCTAATCGCCGACGCACCGTCACCGAAGTTCCAAGAGTAGCTGACGATCGAGGGGTTGTCTTTCGACGACGATCCGTCGAACGAGAGGTTTCCCTGCTACAGCTTACGCTGAAGTTTGCAGTCGGCGGCGTATTCGTTACCGGCGGTGGCGGGGGGGTGGCGGTGGTGAGACGGTGCCCCTCGAGCCGTTGACACGAACCAGAAGATTCGACGAACCTGCTCCGAAGCCACTGAGTGTGCCGACCGTTGCACCGCTCACCAGAGCAGCGCTACCTCTGCGGGGCTTGCCGAGGGATTCGCCAGGAGATAGAGAGCAGCGGCCTGCGGTCTGGCCATCGATGTTCCGCTGGCCGATGTCGTGGCGTTGTCATCGGTATTCGAAGCAGAGTAAACGTTCGATCCCGGAGCGAACAGGTCGACGCAGCTGACTGAATTCGAATACATCGCCATCTGGTCGTTGATCATCGATGCACCGACCGTGACTGCGTTGGTCGCCGAACCCGGGGACCACTGGCAGGCATCGAGGCCCAAGTTGCCGGCAGCAACCACCAAGGTCACACCAGCGCCGATCGCGCGCTGAATCGCATCGTTCTCGGCCGCCGAAAAAGAGCCATCAGGGCTCATGTTGGCAACGGCGGGAATAACGCGATTTGCCGTGATCCAGTCGATTCCGGCGATTACGCCAGATGTTGTTCCGCCTCCGGCACAGTCGAGCACACGAACCGAATAGAGCTTGACGCCCTTCGCGACACCAACGTCCGATCCGCCAACAGTTCCGGCGACGTGCGTGCCGTGCCAGTGACAGCCATCAGGGCCATACGAGTCAGCGATCGACGAGAAGGCCGGAACAACGCGTCCGCCAAACTCCGAATGCGTATGGCGGATTCCCGTATCGATGATTTAGACGTTCACTCCAGCACCGGTCGCGGAATAGTTGTACGCCTGGTTCAGTGGCAGAGCCGATTGATCGATGCGATCGATGCCCCACGTCGCATTGATCTGCGTTGTAGAAACCTGAACGCGCTGATCCTGCTCGACATATGCGAAGCTCGGAGCCGACGCGATGCTCAGCGCTTCCTCACGGTTCATGTGCGCCGCAAAACCGTGCAGCGCCTTGCCGTAGGCCTGCTTGAGCAGGCCTTTCGTGAGAAGGCCCTTTGCCTTGCCCGAAACGTCGGAAACGCTCGCCTTCAACACAACGATGTATTCGTCGGGAATCGGAGCGCTGACTATTCGGGTAAAAACGGGCTCCGGAACTGGTGCTGCTGCCTGCGTGGTGGGGGCGACCGTATCCTGGCACGCTGACATGACAACTGTCATCGCGCCAAGAACCAGGAGCCGGCGAGGGATTTTAGACCACGATTCGAGGGTTTACACTTACTTCCCTAGGCCTGCCCGGATGTAGTCCATGTTCATCCTCGAAATCGTATCGATGCTGATCTCCTTGGGACACGCTTCCTGGCACTCGCCATA
>JBDUEH010000454.1:0-2706 GCA_040002555.1 Gemmatimonadales bacterium
ATGTCCTGCCACGGAGACGGTAAACGGCGGTAAATTAGGGGATGGACATTTATCTGACCGCTCTCGCCCTCGGTGGTGTAGGACTGGTCGGAATGGCGGTTGGCGGGTTTGGACGTCACGGCCACGGCGGGCACTCTGGACACGCGCACGTCGGCGGCGCAGGACATGCCGCCGGTCACGGAACGGCGCACGTACCGGGCAGCGCACACTCCCACGGTCACGCTGCGGGCCACACGCCGGGCTCAACGAATCCGTTCGTCGCGCTGATGTCACCTCGCGTGCTTTTCAGCATCCTTCTCGGCCTGGGCACGGCAGGCGTCGTTCTCCGCGATTTCCTCAGCGGCCCACTTCTCTTCGCAGCTGCGCTCGGCGTTGGGATTCTGTTCGAGCGGATTCTCGTCGCGCCACTCTGGAATTTTGCGTTCCGGTTCGCGTCGAACCCGGCCGCGACACTCGAGGGTTCGGTAATGGACGAAGCAACTGCGGTGACAGCGTTCGACAAGAACGGTCAGGGCTTGATCGCCATTGAAGTGGACGGTCAGATGGTGCAGTTGCTGGGAACCCTGCAGGCTGCCGATAAGGAAATGAAGGTGCGCGTTCCAGCAGGATCCAGGCTTAGAATTCAGGAAGTGGACGCAGCGCGTAACCGCTGCACCGTTTCGCTCATATGAGCGGGACGAACAACGCTGGTTCAGGGAGCAATCAATGAATGGAATCGTGTCGAGCGGCGCGCTTGTAATTGGCGTAGTCGCTTTCGTGTTGATAGCTGTTCCGATAATCGTCGCAAAATTTCTTCGCAACGTCGAAGCCGGTGAGATCCGTCTCGTCAGCTGGCTCGGCGGTGGAACGATCATTTATCGTGGCCCGGGAAAGTCGAAGGAAATCCCGCTTCTGACAACCGGGACGACAATCTCCAGCAAAGTCATAAACGTCGATCTCGATATCACGGATCAGACGGCCGACATCGACGACACGGGAACTCCCCGACCGATCAAGGTCCGGGTACTCGCAAGCGCGATCGTGTCGGTTGGCGACAGTGACATGCTTATCAAGACTGCCGCGAACAGGTTCTTCTCAAAGAAGGAAGCCGATCAGATCAACACACTTACTGATCTTCTTTCCAGCTCCGGTCGTCGCGCAATAAATCTTCTCACGCACGATCAGCTTTTCTCAGCCAAGGCAACGCCGTCCGCGTCAAAGTCTCTGCTTGGCGAATCGAGCTCGTCAGTTCCCGCAATCATCACCCCCGCTCCGCTGGCGATTCGCGACCGCGACGGCAACATCATCGAGGATGACGACGATCCACTCGCGGTGATTATCCGAAAGGCATGTTCGCGCGAGCTCACCGACCTCGGACTGATCTTCAACTCGCTCAACATCAAGATCGTTCAATCTGAGGTGGCAGAGGCGCGGAGACGTCAGTCAGCGGCGGAAGCGCAGGCCAATGCTGAAATCGTGTCAGCGATGCAGGCTCGCCGCTCCAAGGAGGCGCAGCTCGACGCAGAGCGCGCGATTTCCGACAAGCAGCGCGAGCTGGAGCAGACCAAGGCCTCGAACGCCGGACTAATCGCACAGGCAGAAGCGAAGCGTCAGGAAGCAGCCGGGTTACAGCGCACCGCAGAGCTCGACGCAACCCAGATCGCACAGGCGAGGGCAGACGCCGCAATTGTCCGGCTTCAAGCTGAAGCGTCGGCAGACGCGGAAGCGATCAGAATTCGGCGCATCGCGGATGCAACTGCCGAAAGCATTCAGAAGGTGAACCAGGCAATCGAGGCAGGTGGCGAAAGCTACTTCCGATATCGCCAGATCGAGATGCTGCCGCAGATCGCCCCAGCGATCGCTGATGCGCTCGGACAGGCACGCCTAATCACAATTTCGAGTGGTGAGACTGGCGCGGCCGAAACCGCGGCCAACAACATGGTGAGTGTCATTCAGACCGTGCTGGCGGCACAGATGGTCGCGAAGGGTGGCATGCTCGACGCTGACAGAACAGACTCGAACGGTGCCCAGCCGCCGCGTCCAGCACCGCCGGCAGCGCCAAAACCTGCCGCGCCTGACCTCGATCCGCCGCTCAGAAAATGGTGATTTTGCAGGCGGAGTTCGGGAACGAATTTCGCCTGGAAATCGTATAGATCTGACCGGCGGCTTCCCGCGTTAAATACATGTCGTTTAGTGATATCTATTTCCCTAGCAGACAGGAACTCAACATGAAAAGATCCTTGCCACGAGCGGCTGCCGTAATGCTCGCACTGGTCGCAGGTGTGATGGTTGTGACGCGTCCGAGCTCCGCACTGGTTGCTGGACCTTCGGCTGTTCCAGCACCGCTGGTGGACAATCCACTCGCCGCGGCTCCAGGAACGGAAACCGCTGTCTTCGCCGGAGGGTGCTTCTGGGGAGTTCAGGCGGTCTACCAGCATGTGAAGGGCGTGAAGTCCGCAGTGTCGGGTTACGCCGGAGGATCCGTCGCATCGCCTTCATATGAACAGGTCAGCAGCGGTGCGACCGGCCACGCCGAGTCGGTGAAGATTGTGTTCGATCCGTCCAAGGTGTCGTACGGACAGCTGCTTCAAATCTTCTTCTCGGTAGCGCACGACCCAACACAACTCAATCGACAGGGTCCTGACGCTGGAACTCAGTATCGCTCGGAAGTTTTCTACACGACCGATGCTCAGAAGAAGATTGCGTCGGCCTACATCGATCAGCTGA
>JBDUEH010000455.1:0-2699 GCA_040002555.1 Gemmatimonadales bacterium
GATCGCTCCGGCGGCACCGTACGGAATGCGGATGATCGGATTCATTCGTACGGTGGACAGGTAAGCAGAACTGCTCGCTAGCGGGTCGCGCCGGAGTTCTTTTTGATCGCCGAGTCGAGTGCGGGTTTCATGGCTTCGAGCGGCTGGGCTCCGGCGAGGATCTCGTCACCAATGAGAAAGCTGGGAGTCGATTGCACTCCTGCCTGCGCGAGCCGGTCGCGATCGGCTTGAATGATTGCCAGCATTTTGCCGGAATCGACGCATGCGCCCCAGGACTTTACGTCCACTCCGACGTCCCTGGCAAGAGAGTCGAGGACGGGACGCGGTTGCGGCATTGTCTCCCACACGGCCTGTGAGTTGAAGAGTGCATCGTGATACTGCCAGAACTTGTTTTGCGCGCTGGCGCACATCGCCGCCTGTGCAGTGATGAGTGCGTTCTGATGCTGGCCGAGCGGATAGTTCACATACGCAACCTTTACCTTGCCGCTCCGTACGTATTCCTTGAGAAACGCTTCGTAGGTTTCTTCGTGCCATTGCCTGCAGTACGGACACTGAAAGTCGCTGGCGATGATCACCCACGTTTTCGCGGATGTGTCACCCTGGATGCGACCGTGATCGGCGGCAGCGATCAATGGGTCTGGCGCCGCGGCTGACTGCGCAGAGGCGGGCGTAGTGGTAGTGGCGGTACTGGGAGACGCATCGGCTCGCGGAGTGGATCCGTTCGGGCTGCATGCGGAGACGGCGAACAGCGCTGCGGCGAGCGCGGCACTGAAGTTGACTGTGTATGTCGGCATCCGCTAAATAGGTGGCGGCGACGACTCTGAAATCAAGGGCGGAGGAACGAATATCAGTTCAGGTCTGAAGGCGCGGCGAGCGATCAGCCGCGATATCACGGTCTTCGCTGCGATTCTCCTTTGCGCCGGTCCGGCGCGGAGCATCGCGCAGCAACCGGTAATTCCCTCGTCAACGGGGCGGGTCAACGACTTTGCCCACGTTCTCGACAGCGGCTCGATCCAGCGCATGACGCAGATCGCCGAAGACGTGCGTGCGAAATCGCGGGGTGAGATTGCGATCGTCACTTTGCCCGATCTCGGTGGTCGCGATGTCGCCGACGTCGCGCTCGATATCGGTCGAACGTGGAAGGTTGGAAAGATCGGCAACCCCGGTGATCCGACGCGTAACGCCGGCGCGGTCATTCTGCTCGTTCCGAAAGAAACGAACAGCGAGAAGCGCGGGCGATGCTTCGTCCTTACCGGGCAAGGAACCGAAGGATTTATCACCGATGCGACGGCCGCAGATATCTGTCGCGAGGCAACTCCGAGTTTTGTCAGCAGGGACTACGCTTCAGGGTTGGAACTCATAACGCTGCGCACAGCGCAGAGATTTGCGGGCGAGTTCAACTTCACGCTTGATACGACGCTCGTACCACCTCTTCCGCCAATCAACGAACCGCGCTCCAGCGGCGGATTTCCGCCTCAGCTCTTCTTCATAATTTTCGTTGTCATTGTGATGATTCTTCAGGGGCTGGCACGTCGTGGTGGACGCCGGGGCGGCTGCGGCGGCGGTGGGGGAGGTGGATTGGGCAGCGCGCTTCCGTGGGTCATCCTCAACGGCATGAACTCGGGCGGTGGCCGCGGTGGAAGTTGGGGTGGCGGCGGCTTTGGCGGTGGAGGCGGCGGCTTTGGCGGGTTCGGCGGCGGTGGTGGATTCTCCGGCGGCGGCGGCGGTTCCTCCTGGTAAGGCTGCGGATCCAGGACTAACAGCAATTGACGATCTACGACTTAGTCCGAACTTAGGACTACTGAGAATTACTGAGGACTGTCCCGATGTTGTCCGGAATCCGCAATAAGTCGTCAATCGTCAATTGCTGTTGGTCCTGGATCCGCACGGTTCGAATTCCTCAGTCCGCAGTTAGTCGGAATCAACTCTTGATGGTAAATAAGGCATGGCAATGAAACTGGATGAGCTTGTGACTCAGCTTCGCGGTGCCTACGGCGGAACGCTGCAATCGGTGCTTCTATATGGTTCTGCTGTTGCGGGCGAGCACATCGCGAAGCGTTCTGATTACAACGTCCTGGTGATTCTCGATGCTGTTCCGCTCGATCGACTCGCCGCTGTCGGTGCGGTGCTTCGCGCATGGGGTGAGGCGGGCAATCCTCCGCCGATGACGTTCACCTCTCGAGAGTGGAAATCCTCGGCGGATGTATTCCCGATGGAATACGCCGACATTCTCGAGCGTCATGAAGTGCTGTACGGTGCCGACCCGACGGTGGACATCACGGTAGCTCGCTCGGACCTGCGCCTTCAGGTTGAACAGCAAGCGCTGGGCAAACTGTTGCATCTGCGCCGAGGCGCGATGGCTGCCGGTGACGACGCAGGTAATCAGATCAAGCTGCTGGAGATGAGCCTGAGTGCGGTGATGGTAGTGTTCCGTGGGGTCGTCCGGTTGCACGGTGAAATCCCGCCGCAGGACTACAGCGATCTCAGTGCTCTTGTTGGCTCAAAGGCTGGGTTTGATGCTTCGCCGGTGCAGCGAGCGGTACGACATCTCCGCGGCAGTGATAAGCTCTCGAAGGAAGAGGCGCGCCCTGTGCTCGCTGGTTACATGGCAGGAATAGAAACGCTGGTGTCCTACCTCGATCGGTTCACAGCATAAACTTTTCCGCGCATTTTGCGTACGTTACGTCGACTCACTAACG
>JBDUEH010000456.1:0-2696 GCA_040002555.1 Gemmatimonadales bacterium
ACCTGCGGATGCACAGTCGATATCAGGTAGTGATCCTGATTCTCGTTGCGCACGTGCCCCTTGTGCGTGATGCCGAACAGGTCGAGCTCTTTATCAGTCGGGCGATTCAATCCGGCAAGGTCTGGCACTGGTATACCGGCAAGGGAAACAGCCGCCTCTCTCCCCGATACCATGCAGGAGACGGGAGCCGGCGGCAAGGGTGACTTTCGCCCCGGCGGGCCGGGTCTGGAGATCGGACCCATGCCGGTGCTATGTAAGGGCGTGAAATCGGCCGGCCGATGTTAGCCCTCTTCGCACTGACGACGCTGGGCAGCGCGTTCCTTCTCTTCTGGATCGAGCCGCTGTTCGCGAAGATGGTCCTCCCGATGCTCGGCGGATCGCCGGCCGTCTGGAACACATGTCTCATGTATTTCCAGGCTGTGCTTCTGGTGGGCTATCTGTACGCCCACGTCACGTCGCGCTTGTTGAGTTCGCGGAGGCAGGCTGCGTTACATGTCGTGCTTCTGTTGATCGCGACAGTCTCGCTGCCGATCGCGATCCCGCGTGGATGGACGCCGCCCGAATCGGGCAACGTGATCCCGTGGCTCACTGGGCTGCTCAGCATCGCAGTTGGAGCGCCATTCATGCTGCTCGCGGCAACAGCACCACTCGTCCAGCGATGGCTCAGGGATTCTGAGAGCAGTTCCGCGGGCAATCCATATGTCCTGTATGCGGCGAGCAATACCGGCAGTTTAATCGGCCTCCTCGGGTTTCCGATTGTCATGGAGCCGAACCTCAGGCTTGGACAGCAGTCCAGTCTCTGGAGCCTGGGGTACGGTATCGCAGTCGTGCTTGCTGCACTGTCAGCATTATTCGTGTGGAAGCATTCGCCGGTAAGTGCAAGTCGATCAGACTCTGCGGACAATCGTTCAATGCGCGCGCCCACTGCGATAGAACGCATTCGATGGATAGCACTCGCATTCGTTCCTTCGAGCCTCCTCCTTGGCGTGACGACCTATTTGTCCACCGACGTCGCGGCGATGCCGTTGCTCTGGGTCGTTCCACTTGCGTTGTATCTGATCACTTTCATCATCGTCTTCGCGCGCGGGGGCCGAGCGGTAAGTCAGCCAACTGCAATGGCACACGCTGGCTTGATGATTGTGCTCGCGCTTGTCCTGTTTTGGGGACCGGGGATAAGCCTTCGCTCGACGTACGCATTGCATCTCGCCGTTTTTGCGACGACGGCGCTCGTTCTGCACGGAGAGCTCGCCGCGTCCCGACCCGATCCGGCTCACCTCACAGAGTTCTATCTCTGGATGGCGTTTGGCGGCGCGCTTGGCGGCGCTTTCAACGCGATCGTTGCGCCGCTGGTGTTCAAATCGATCGCGGAATATCAGCTAGTCCTGGTGGCGGCGTGCCTGATGAGACCGAGCTGGCGATCCCGAATCGGCGATATTGCGTCGCAAATGCCGCAATTCACCTTCTCCATCGTTCCTGCAATACTCGTCGGACTGGTGTCGTGGTACGGCTTCGCAGATCACCACATCCTCGGCGTTTCCGCCAAGCTGTTTTCATCGCTCGTCGCGGCCGCGTTTCTCCTTTCGATCAGCAACAGCGCGCTGAGGTTTGGCGCGGGAATTGGACTCCTGGTTGTCGGCGAACTGATCCCCGGGTTTCGATTCAGTCAGGACATGTATTCTGACCGCTCGTTCTTCGGGGCGTATCGTGTACAGAACGTCAACGGCCCTGCGCATCGTCTCGTTCACGGCACCACAACTCACGGGGCGCAATATCTGGACACCCCACGGCGACTGACTCCTGAGACGTACTACCATCCCAGCGGACCGGTAGGGCAGGTATTTGCAGCGCTCGACTCGCAACTGGTAGGGAAGGGAATAGCCGCGGTGGGATTGGGTACGGGTACGGTTCTCTGTTACTCGAAGCCCGGAGAGAACTGGACGTTCTTCGAGATCGATCCGCTCGTACTGCGCATTTCGAGAAATCCAAAGTATTTCACATACCTGAAAGATTGCGCGGTGCGGCCTCGCGTTGTGATCGGCGATGCGCGGCTGAGCATGGCGAAGGAGCCGACGGGCAAGTTCAGCCTCGTGATTGTAGATGCTTTCAGCTCGGATGCAATTCCAGTTCACCTTCTGACGCGAGAGGCGTTCGCACTATATGAGCGAGTGCTCGATCCACACGGTGTTTTATTCGTGCATATCAGCAACAAGCGTCTCGATCTCAAGCCGGTGGTCGCTGCGCTAGCAAAGGATGCGGGACTCTTTGCGTTGATGGAGCAGCATGAGCCAGATGAGGCGGTCGACGGGCCGCTGGCATATCCATCCGAGTGGGTTGTGCTGGCTCATTCGAGGGACGATCTCGCGGGGCTGGACTCCGACAAGCGCTGGATCGCCCTGCCGTCACGAGCTGGATATCAACCATGGACTGATGATTATTCGAATGTCTTCAGTGTGATACGCTGGTGATTTTCGAAACGGTCAACGTTCTCGTCACTGCCGCTCCTATAGAACTCTCCAAACGAGATGACACACGAACTCTGCGACCCTCTCATGGAAGGGACGTTGCGAGAATTCATCGAGCTTTATCTCCTTGGCGAACTTGAGATCCTCGATAAACATCCCCTCCATTCGTGCGCCCTCTCCTTCGTCCAGGATCACGAGATTTGATTCGTCGTTGAACGAGATAGACCGATTGTC
>JBDUEH010000457.1:0-2696 GCA_040002555.1 Gemmatimonadales bacterium
GCCGCCATGTGAATCGTGTCTAGCGTGCAATCCAGTAGAAGTCTCCTACCCCAGGTCTCATGGCATTCTTCACCCGCAAAAAGACAACAGTCGGACTCGACATAGGATCGGGCCTCATCAAGATAGCCGTGATCGATCACGGCAAAGGCGCGCCAGAGCTGGTGAAGGTCGTCATCACGAAGCTTCAGCCCGATGCAATCGTCGAAGGTGAAGTAATGGAACCGGGTATCGTGTCCGATGCAATTCGCGCCGCGCTCGATAACGCCAAGGTTGGCAACAAGCGCATCGTCACCGCTGTGGGTGGACGCGATGTCATCATCAAGAAGATTCAGACCGAACGTGTGAAAGAGAAACAGGCACGCGAGTTCATGCGTTGGGAAGCCGAGCAACATGTACCGGACGTCGAATCGGTCGAGCTGGACTTCCAGATCCTCGACAGCGGAAAGACATCGGATGAAATGAACGTCCTGCTCGTCGCGGCCAAGCGCGGTCTGGTCGATGCAAAAATGCGCATCCTCGCCGATGCCGGCGTCATCCCTTCGATCGTGGACGTCGATGCCTTCGCCCTGCACAACGCATTCGAAGTGAATTACCCCGAGGCCATGAAGGGAATCGTCGGCCTCGTCAACATCGGCAACGAAATCACGAACGTGAACATCATGGACAAAGGTGTCCCGATCCTGACGAGAGACCTGCCGCTCGGCACACGCCGCTTCACTGAGGATCTTCAGCGCCAGCATGGCGTAGCCGCTCGCGACGCAGAAAATCTGATTCGCGGATACGACCGTTCACCGCATCTCGATGCCGTGGTCACGACGAGAGTAGAAGAAATCGCAGTGGGCGTCGAGCGCGCCGCCGCGTTTCTCTCGAGCTCAAAGAGCAACGCTTCACTTCGGGCAGTTTATCTGTGCGGCGGCGGATCCCGCACGCCCGGCCTTTCCGACATCCTTGCCAACCGCCTGCGAATCCCCGTCGAGCATGCGAACCCGCTCGCCCGTCTCAACATCCGCGACGGCGCACTCGAGTCACTCACGACCGATGAAGTTGCGCCGCTTCTGATGCTCCCAATCGGTCTGGCGCTTCGCCACTAGACGCCGTCAACGGATAATCTGATATGATCGAAGTCAATCTTCTTCCCGGAAGTAGCGGCAGGTCCCAGAGCCGATCCGAATTCAATGTCTCTGGAATGCTTTCCGGAGCCGCGGCAGGTGTCAAGGACAGGTTCCTGATCGGCACGGTGGTGACCGTATCGAGCATCGTTGCCATTGTGGCGTTGCTCTTCATGTCTCAGGCCGCAAGCGGACGCACGCTCACCGAGCGCGAAGCCAGGGCAGTCGAGGATTCGACTCGCTACAAGGTCGTCCTCGCGGCAAAATCAAAGGCCGAAGCCACACGGGACTCTCTGTATCAGCAGGTTGCCATAATCAAGTCGATCGATGACAGTCGCTACCTGTGGCCGCATCTACTCGAAGAAATCAGCAACGCGCTTCCGCAATACACCTGGCTGACGGTTGTCACGCAAACAAGCGCCCCGCCGAGCTCAGTCGTTTCCGACTCGGCCGGATTAAAGGCGGCAGCGGCGAAGGGCGCCAAGGATCCAACAGCGAAGGAAAAGAAGGCACACGCTGATTCGGTTCTCGCCGTCGCTTCACGCTCGACGAAATTCAGGATCGTCGGACACACCGTCGATATCCTGGCGTTGATGCTGTTCATGAAGGCACTCGAAGCATCTCCGTTCATCCAGAACGTTCAGCTCACGAAGTCCGACCTCGTTCTCGTCGAGAACAAGGAAGTCACGGAATTCCAGCTCGAGGCGGAATCGCAGAAGCCGCCGCCGTTCATCATTCGCACGGTCGCAATGTCCGTGGGAGGACACTGACATGGCCATTGGCGCAAATCTCACCAAGCGCGACCAGACTCTGATCTCCATCTCGGTCGTCACGATCATGCTCGCCGGCGCATGGGGATACTTCATGTACATGCCGAAGCGTGAGGAGCTCGCGGCAATCGAAGAGCATCTCACAGTTCTCGACAAGAAGAATCAGCAGGCTGCCGCGGATGTTGCGAGCAACAGCATTCCGAAGCTGATGGCTCAAGCAAGAGAGTACGATGCGAGCCTCAAGGTCATGCAACAGCTTGTTCCGACCACGAACGAAGTGCCGGCACTATTGGAGAATGTCTCGACAGCAGCTCGCCGCGTCGGGCTCGACCTGGCGTCGGTCGAGCCGATGCCGGTTCTCAACGGCGAGCAGTTCGATACGTACCGCTACAGAGTCTCGGTCAAGGGCGGCTACAACGCACTCGCCGTATTTCTCACCAACGTCGGCTCGCTCAACCGCATCGTCGCGTCCGTCGCGCTCGATCTGAAGCAAGCAAGTCCCGCTGACAAGAAAAAGGCTCGACCGAAGAACGGCGAGTCGATCCTCGACACCGATTTCCAGATTCATACCTATATCGCGCATTCGCCGTCGTCAGGCAGTGCAGGCGCGGAGGAGAAAATCCAGTGAATCTTAACAAGAGCATCGGCATCAGCTGCGCTACGGTGCTAGTAGCCGGAGCGGTGATTGTCCTTGCGGCGAACGCACAGACGCCAACCCGTCCGCGACGCCTCGTTCGTGTCGTGTCCAACACGACCGGCAACAAGGCACCGACGCCAGCGAAGGCACCGACGCCAGCGAAGGCACCGGCCGCACCCG
>JBDUEH010000458.1:0-2693 GCA_040002555.1 Gemmatimonadales bacterium
CTGAATTTCAGCGGTGTGGACGCCGGGATCTGTCTGCGCATTCTGGAATCGCGCGATTTGAACAGGCTTTGCCGGATTCGTCAGACTGTAGACCACGATCGAACCCGGCGCCAGCTCCGTCGCGACGACAAGATATTTGCCGTCCTCCGAGACCTGCACGTCGCCGAGTGTCGTTGCTGCGGAAACGATCACTGAATCGACAAGCAACGGAGTCGCAGCAGCGAGACTCCAGATCTTGATCGCATTCCCGCGCGCCGAGCCACTGCTTGAAGTTCTGTTTCCCCACGTGGTCGTATACGCGAAACCTCCATTCACCCAGAGCTCGGCCGTAAATCGGTCGTCAACGGCGCCGCGAGCCTCAACGCTCAGCGTGAAAGGAGTGTCGGGCAAAACCTGCTTGTTCGGATCAACCGGGTCGCTGCTTTTGCACGACATCGCGCTGACGGTGGCGATGAAAACGAGTGACGTGGACGTGAGCCATCTGCGTGCCTTTGTCATTGACCCATATCCATGTCATCCATTTTCATCGCCCCTTTTTGAAGCGCCGCGCCATACCGGCCCATCCGATTGTGAATCATGCCGAATCCAAAACGTATACCCGCCGATAATGACCACATCGTGTTAGACGCGTAAAAAGTGGCAGGATCGAATACTGAAAATCTATCAAGCGATTTCACATTAGCGCGCCCGACTTCCACGAACGGGGACAGCCTTGCCTTCGACACCGTGAATTCGCGGCTCGCGTTCACCGTCATGACAATCCATCGCGTTCGGCCCAATATACTGAGATCCGATTCGGGGCGCGGCGTGCGAAACGGATCGGCGGACCGCTCTTCTTCGGGCCGGTCGGTCTGCTCGACACGCGCGCTCAATGTCGCACGAGCTCGCGTCACGCTGCCCTCGGCCAGCATCGTCAGGAACTCAAATGCGTCGCGGCCCGATTCCGTTTCCTGCGTATGTGCGACTTCAGCGAGGCCGTATGCAGAACCGGATGCGTATCTCGCTGACGCGCTCCACTTCTTCTGGTCCAATCCGCCTCCAGCAGCGACTTCAGGAGATACTACACTTGCAAAGCTGCCCTGGACCTCGAGAACGTCGCGATAGTAGGCGGTGGCTCGGCCTGCCCATGAATCGAACAGTCGATCGGAGTTTGGAAAGTCTGATGGAGATTCCGGTTCATCGCCGTTGAAGCGTGAGAGTTCTACGGCGACTGGACCAAAGTTGACTGCACCAGCGACCACTGCCCTCTCGAGAATCTGGGCGAGGTGATGGTTGAGTGGATATCTCACGAGGGGTCGCACCATCGGATCGTCGGTCCCGAAAGACGCGAACCCTTTGCCCGCAGTGAATGAAAGTCTCGCGCGCTCAGCCAGAGAATGCTGCCAAATCGCTACTACTTCGTGCATGTACGTGTGAGGATGACGCCGGTCGACATAGCCTTCTCCCGAAATTCCGGGGTTTAGCTCGCCACGCGTGAGCGTGAGACCTTCGAAATTCAGCGTCGCAGTGAGCGACAGGTCGTAGCGGGGAAACTGTGCAGATCCCATCAACATCGGCTGGCTGAGGTAGCCTTCCTTCAGCGGCCGATTGTCGATCGTCGGCGATTGTCGAGTACCGAACAGAATGCCGCTCGCCCCCCAATGAAACTCTGGGGTTGAGTCAGGCTGCATGTCGCCGTGGTCCATCAGCATGTCCTGCGACCGGACGACCGAGCCCTGAAATAGCAGCATCGTGGCGCACGCCACCGATGCCAGGCCAGAACGTCGCAGCATCTTCAGCGCCTAGAGTGCGCGCGTCGGCGGGCGTGGCACGTTCAGAGCCTCGAGCGCCGATGCGCCGACCGGCGTGAAATCCTCTCCCGGATTGATGAAACGGTCATGCTCGGCGCCGTACTGCTTGTCATAGAGTTGGCGGTAGCGTCGGTTCAACGCGATGAGCTCGCGATGCGTTCCACGCTCCACAATCTCGCCGCCCTCGAGAACGAGGATCTGGTCGGCGCTCTCGATGGTGGAAAGACGGTGGGCGATGACGAATGTCGTTCTTCCGTGACGCAGTGATTGCAAGCCATCGCGAATCATCGCCTCGCTCTCGCTGTCGAGGCTCGATGTGGCTTCGTCCAGGATCAGGATTCGAGGATCCGCGAGAATCGCGCGCGCTATCGCAACGCGCTGCCTCTGGCCACCAGAAAGCTTTACGCCACGCTCGCCGACAATCGTCTCGTAGCCCTGCGGGAATCCGTTGATGAATTCGTCGCAGTGAGCGATCCGGCTCACTTCTTTGACTTCTTCGTCAGTCGCCTCAGGACGAGCGAACGCGATGTTTTCCCGAACGCTTCCATCGAACAGGAAGTTGTCCTGAAGAACTACTCCGAGCTGCGACCGATAATCGCGCAGCCGAACGTCAACGAGATCCTGATCGTCGATTCTGATCTGGCCCGAGTCAGGCCGGTTGAACGCCATGACCAATCCGATCAGCGTGCTTTTTCCTGAACCGCTTGAACCAACCAGCGCAGTGGTCGACCCGGCACCTGCAACGAACGACACATTCTTCAAAACCGGTATGCCCGGTACGTACGAGAAGCTGACTTCGCGGAACTCGACCTGTCCGGCGATCTCTCCCATCTTCGCCCGCTCTTCATCCTGATCGTCTTCAGTCGCCATGTCGCGGATCTCGCGAATGCGATCGAGACCGGC
>JBDUEH010000459.1:0-2676 GCA_040002555.1 Gemmatimonadales bacterium
TCGTGGCCTTCTGGACCGCGATGGTATTGAGCGCGTGAACAAGCTTCGGCGTCCAGTTGACGCCGAGTCGGACGGACTCTTCGATGTCGTTCGACTCGGTGATGATGTAGTAGACCGAGCCACCCGAGGCATCGAGGCCACGGTACAGGGGCAGAACAGCTGTCGCGTTAACTGTGTCAACCTGAGTGGCACTCGCCAGGCTGTTGGGCAGCATGTGACCGCGGTTGTTGTCAGGGCTGGTGCCGTTGTCGTTGCAACCGGCGACGACCAGACCCGCAAAGGAAACGAGAAGAACAGACCACGCGCGCATCTTTGTAACTCCTTCCAGAAGTGAGGGCCGCCGACCGTCTGTGGTGCAAAGGGACGCCGTGGCCGCTGAAGACGCGCTCATACCATCGCAAGAACACTTCTCCATGCCGCGGTGTCAGGGCACCTCCCATTCCACCAATTAGATCCGCTGGTGCAACAGTTGGTCGAGAGTTTTAGCGCTGTCGCAAGTCCGCCTGAGCCGACTTTATCGGGAACGCAACGTTCGCAGGGCAAACCGCCCTGACACTACGTTGGCACAGCGGGGAGACAGGAATCCCAACAGCAACAGTTGCAGCTGAAAAAAAATTCTGTTGCTGTCGAGGAAGGGGATCGAGTAGTATCGCGCTCTATTCGAGCAGAGCTACCGCATCCCGAGCACTTCCCTTACGGCTCGCATCACCGACGGCCACGCGGTGGTGCCTGGCTCGAGGAGGTCAAAGTGACCGGCGTCAGGAATGATCGCAGACTTCACGTCATCACCCGCAGTTTTGGCCAGCGCCGTGAAATCCACGCTCTGCTCGACAGGAACTGAATTGTCCGCGATGCCATGCACGAGCCGAACGCGAACTCCCAGCGGCAGCAGCTCGACCGGACTCACTGCGTCATAGCGTGCGGACTGATCATCGGCGCGCCCGCCGAGTAGCGTTGATACAGCCGCGCTGCAACGACCGGACCTCGCGCCGAATGTGCGAAGATCCGTGATGCCGCCGAGTGAAACAACGCCGCGTACAGCGAGAGGCAACGAATCAGGATTGGGTGCAGCAGACACGTGATGCGCACGTGATGCAAGCCACAGCGCGAGCTGGCCACCGGCCGAGTGACCGACTAGTACAACGCGTTTGAGGTTGAGTGGATATCGAGTGGCGAGCTGAGTTAGGTAGTCAGTCGCGTGCGCGACGTCATCGAACGTACCCGGCCATCCGCCGCCGAATTCGTCGGCCCGCCGATACTCGATAGTCCACGTCGCGATACCTGATTTGGTAAGCGCGGTTGCTTCTCGCGCGGCATGCTTCAGGTCGTACTGCTTGAGCCAGCAGCCGCCGTGGATGATCACAGCGACCGGGAACGGTCCGCGTCCTTTTGGAAGTCTCAGCTCGCCGAACTGAAAGGGCTCAATTCCATACGAGATATGTTCTCCAGGTGGAGGAACAGGAGGTGCCTCGAGCTCCGAGAAATCGATCTGGCGCCGGTCGCTTGAACTCGTCGTCGAGACTTCCCGTGTTGCACAACTCATGGCGAGTGTGCTCGCAATGAGGAGAGCATGTGTTAGCGGGCGGACTGGCATCACGTCAGGCCGGTGTTCGCCATGCAAGACTTCAGGCCGAAGGAATGATCAAGCTGAAAGTCGATCCCTTACCCACTTCGCTCACGGCATTTATTTCGCCGCCAAGCTTTCGCGCAAGTTCGCGGCTGATCGCGAGGCCCAGTCCAATACCATCGTTGTTCGCTGTGAGCCGATCGACCTGAATGAAAGGCTCGAAGATCATTTGAAGCCTGTCGGACGGGACGCCTCGGCCGGTGTCCTTCACGCTTACAACGACACTGTCGGCGCCTTTCGCAGAGGACAGCATGATGCTGCCCCCCTGAGGAGTGAACTTGATCGCATTCGACAATAGATTCAGAAGTATCTGCCGAATCTTCTCGGCGTCCGCCCTCACCACCAATGTTTCCTCAGGCATTCGACAATCGAATTCCACGCCCTTCGATTCGAGCTGCGGCAGGACGAGGCTCTCGACTTCGCTAAAGAGTGGCCCAAGCTCGAAGTCCTCGATGTTCAGCGCTAATTGGCCTGCCTCTACTCGCGCAAAGTTGAGAATGTTGTTGATGAGACCGAGCAAGTGTCGCTGGCTCTGCTGAATCCGGTCGAGATCAGTTATCTGTTGCTTGTTCACCGGCCCGCGGATACCCATCTCGAGCATCTGAGCGTAGCCGCCAATCGCATTGAGCGGCGTTCTAAGCTCGTGTGACATCATCGCGAGAAATTCAGCCTTGGCCCGATTCGCTTCCTCGGCTTCGACGCGCGCCTCACGCTCGCGAAGCAGAAGCTCTTCCCGTTCACCACGCTGCCTGAGCAGCTCTTCGGCTTGCGTCTCGAGCTCGACTGCCGTTTCGGAGAGCTGCTGATTCAACACCTCGAGCTCCGAGTTCGCCCTTGCAACCTCTTCTGCTTTCTTGAGCAGAAGGTCAAGCAGGGTTCGCCGAAGGTCTGCGGCCGCGTCAACGAACGCGTGACTCCAGGGAGATGAAACGCCACGCCGCTCTTCTTCCCAGAGCGAAAAACTCCCGCGGGGCGAAAGCCGCGGAACATTGTCGTTGCCCATCGTTACAGGTTTGTTGGGATCCCCGGCCCAGCGGATGGTCTGCTTG
>JBDUEH010000460.1:0-2670 GCA_040002555.1 Gemmatimonadales bacterium
GACGCCACTTCCGCGGTGATTCGAAGCGCCTCCTCGAGCCCGAGCTGGCTTTCGGCCGCGATACGATCGCGGAGCGAGTTCCCTTCCATGTTCGGCATCACATAGAAGAGCAATCCATCAGCGTCGCCCGAGTCGAACATCGGAAGGATGTGCGGATGAGTAAGACTCGCCGCCATCTTTATCTCGCGCAGAAATCTCTCCGCGCCGATCTCGGCCGAAATGTCGGGCCTCAGGACTTTTACGGCAACGGCGCGCTCGTGCCGAAGGTCCCGAGCGAGGAATACAACTGCCATTCCACCTTCGCCCAACTGCCGCTGAACTGTGTAGCGGCCTGCGAGGCCGGTTTCGAGGCGTTGCTGAAGGTCGCTCAAGAAGCAACCATAGTGAATCCGAACTGCGGCAACGCGAACACTGGACCTCTTTGAAAGTGGCTGGGAAGGTGCGGGCTGTGACCCGCACCGTCAAGCACAGCCAGCTCTCAGAGACTGCCTGTTACTGAGGGAAAATCGCCGGAAAGACTTCGTTGGTGGTGAAGATGCATCGGTCATTGTGGCCGCATTCGGGGACAATCATCACATTCGGCTTCGCGGCCAGACTATCGGAGAGGAATTTCACGAACGCCTCCCCGCGAGCTCGCCGCGTCGGACCTTGTGCCATCGCAAGGGGAGACGAATCGAACCCACCGAGTGGCAGCACGTCCACCTGGCCGAACAAATATGTAGTCGGTCGGTCGACAAGATTCCTTTGCAAAACATTGTCGGTCATTTGGGCCGTGTATCCGCTTCTCTTTTCCAGACCGGCTGGCCACTGATTGTAGTTAGCCACTTTCGATACGTCGAAAAGCCCGTAGGCAAAGTTCACGTTGACCTTGGTACCGTCAGCCCCGAGCGGTTCGTTGCGAGCAGTATCCGGGTCAGCGTTGCCGGTTGCAAGCGGACGCGTCGCGGACGGCCACGCGTAGGTAGATGGATTTGCGACGACATACGATAAGTCCACGCCGAGCTTGCCGTGAATCTTATTTGACATCTCATACCGGTTCACGAACTGTCCGCCGGCAGAATGGCCGGCCACAACAATTTTCTGGAGGTTGGGAAAGTTCTTCTTGTCGGCTAGCAATCGAACTATCTCGTCCATGAAATCAAAAGCGGATATTGTCGGGTTTGATGTGGACATTCCGCCGGATCGCCAACTGTCGCCACGATTTGGCCAGACGGTCTCTTTCGTCTCCGGCTTGTCAGGGTCCGCGATAAAATGCGGCGCGATGACAATCGTATTCTCGAGCGCGCCGCCCAGAAAAGCAGCCGCAGTTGCGGTCTCGAAATAGTGATCTGCATTCCGGCCCGCGCCATGAACCAGAATGAAGGCTCGCGTTATGGCTGCGTTCGGTTTTTTCAAGGCGTAGGTCGAATACACCATCGCTCGCGCCGGACCACCAGAGAGCGTCACCCACTGCTGACACACCGCTGTCGGTGACGTGCACGGAACAACCGGCGCGCGGCTATTGCCGGATGCCGGCACCCCTGCCGATATCAGCGCGAGGAAAATGGAAGTCCTTGCAATTATCACTATGCTAGATGTTAGGGTTAGCTGCTGCTTCGTTAGTGCTCACGGGAATACACTTGCTCCGTGTAGCAAGGAAGTTGTTCGTACCTGCAACGAGCCATCGACGCAAATCCCAGAGACGTCGCCCCTCGAGCCAGGTGACCGAGCCACGCTCGTTCTGCAAAAGTGTCCAGGCATCGGTCGTGTTGGCAGGAGCCGCAACCGCGACCAGTCCGGTGTACAGCGCGCGCTCCTGATTGATCAACGTCGTCATCCCTGCGATATCGCTATTCCGCAAAGCCGCCTCGGCCCTGAGAAGCAGCATCTCTGCTCCCTTCACGAGAGGGACGTTACTGCCAAGCGTTGTGTACTTGGTTTGGCGGAAAAATTTCGTCTTCCCGTCCTGACCGGTTTGAATTCCGCCCGACGTTGTCCTAACCGTGTCCCATGGCGTTCTCGGCTCCTTGAAGAGGGTCGCGAACCGCGTACCGAACACGGTGGTTTCGCGGCGCGTGATGGTCTGATTCGCGAGATCATTGTTCTCGCGTGCGGTGCCGGTTCCAAAGATTGCATTGAACACGAATGTGTTCGGAACGAGAATGGCGTCCGCTACTGCCCCGTTCCAGTCGCCAAGCCACGCGCGGATTGAAGCGCGTCCACCGAGCGCTGCGTTTGCAACCGCCGTGTTGTTGAGTGCTTTCGCGATCGTATATGCGCGAGTGAACTGACTGTCAGCGCGCTGGAAGTAGACGCTATCGCTTTGTGCCCCGCCTCCGTCAATCACACCAGTACAGACATTTTCGCCGAGCAACCGGTTCGCGAATCCTGCATATAGATACGCACGCGGCGTATCGACGTTCGTCTCGAATGTTGTTCCGAGAACTGTCTGCATGCGCTGAATTCCGTGTTCCGCAGACCAGCGCGCCTGCTGCATGTTCGACCAATCAGGGTTTACGTCTTCCGGTCGAATCACGCCGATATAATACTGCTGCTCGGCCGCAAAATTTCCTGACTCGGTCAACTCGCCCGAAGCCAGGGCACCGCGATCGATGTAGTTGCCCAGCGCAAACGACAGATCGCCCGACATTCCGTTAACGAGCCCCGGAACTGCGGCCGCAGCGTTGAGCT
>JBDUEH010000461.1:0-2661 GCA_040002555.1 Gemmatimonadales bacterium
GGGCTGACGGAATCAACGACCGCCGCCACAAGGTGACTGCTCGCAGCTCCTACGCGTTTTCTAAATCGTTCACGTTTAGCGGTATCGCCGATTTCCAGACGGGCACGCCGATAAACCGCGTAGCCAATTTTCGGGATCTCGACGGCTCAGGCGCAATATTCGGGAACGGCTTCGTCGGTAACTACGATCGCTTTTTCGGAGTCGCGCGAAACGCGGAGAGACTTCCGAGTTCGTTGCAGCTAGGCACGTCCGCTCAATTCCGTGTGCCCGTTGGAAACCGCGGGCTCGACCTGAGAGCGGATGTCTTCAATTTGCTCAACTCCGCTGTCGTCTCGGGATTCGCCAACGGAATCCCGGGCGGCGGTCCTCGAACCCAGGTAGGTCGTCCCGGCGATCCAGTCGTCTACAATGCGGCAGCAGCGCCCCGACAGATACAGCTTTCCGCTCAAATCGCGTTTTGAAAAAAGCAGGAATCGTCGTCTCCTGTTGCGCACTTTTACTCAGCGCATGCAACAAGGACCGCGCAGAAGTTGGGAATCGGGCCGCAATCGCTGGCCTGCCGTGGGCAGATGTCGTGGCGCGCGCACGAGGGAGCACCGTTACGTGGCGAATGTGGCGCGGTGACCCCTCCGTTAACGCGTACGTCGATCGCTGGGTCGCCCCGCGGTTGATGCGCGATTACGGAATTACGCTTCGTGCAGTGGAGGGACAAGGGCCGGAGATCGTCAATCAGCTCGTTGTCGAACGACAGGCGCGCGCGCGCGGGGTCGCGGACCTGGTCTGGATAAACGGCGAAACGTTTCACAATCTGCGCGCCGCCAATCTTCTCTGGGGTCCGTGGGCAACCAGGCTGCCTAGCGCGGCAGCGCTCGATAGCTCTTCATCAATCGTAATGCACGATTTCGAGCAACCTCTCGACGGATGGGAATCCCCATGGGGAAGAGTGCAATTCGCCCTTATCTACGACACGTTGCGGACGCGTGACCCGCCGCGCTCTCTGGTGGATCTCAAGACATGGATCACGAAACATCCCGGCCGCTTCACGCACGACCAACAGTTTACGGGAGTCGCGTTCCTGACCGCGCTCATGTACAGTCTCTCGGGTGGCGTCGAAAAATTTGAAGGAGGCTTCCGGCCAGCTCTCTACGACACGGCAAGCGCGCGCGTATTCGAATGGCTCGACGACGTGCATCCCAAGCTGTGGCGCGGTGGAAGAAATTATCCTCTTGGTGTAGCGGAAATGCACCGCCTGTTTGCGAATGACGAAATCGATTTTACGATGTCGTACAATCAGAACGAGGTGGTTACCAAGATCCGGCAGGGAGTTCTTCCATCAACCGCGCACGCGCTCGTGATTACCGATGGGACGTTGGCGAATGCACACTACGTTGGCATTCCATTCAATGCGCCAAACCCAGTCGGCGCGATGGTCGTCGCGAACTTTCTTCTTTCGCCAGAAGCTCAATACGAAAAAATGCGCCCCGAAGTCTGGGGAGATGGTACGGTGCTCGCCGCCGCGAAGCTCCCGAGCGAGTTGCGCTCTCGCTTCGAGTCGCTGGCGGGTGATCCCCACTCCGTCTCACCAGCCGAGCTGGCGCGTTACGCAGTCCCCGAAGTTGCTCCGGAATACCGCGAACATCTGGCCGCTGATTGGAAGCGACTCGTGAGAGATCGCGCGCGTTGAACTCCAACAAGCGCTCTATCACGAGTCTCTTGCCGGTTACGCTGGTTGCGCTGCCGCCTCTCCTCGGGCTCGGCTATGCGCTATCGGCTTCGCTGGGACTGATCGACGTCGGGAGCGGCGGACCCACTCTACAATATCTGCGAGAGGTAGCTGCAAGTCATACGACGTGGGTGGCTGTGGGCTGGACGCTTTGGATAGCGACTGCCTCCACGGTACTTGCGACACTCGCTGCGGTTATACTCGCCTCGACATTCAGAGCAGAAAGCAAGACAGACCGCATCGGACGATTGGTTGCAGTTTTGCCTCTTCCCGTTCCTCACGTAGTCGCAGCCCTGTCGTCACTGCTCATCCTCGGTCAGTCGGGCCTGCTGTCTCGCTTCGCAAATGCAGCGGAAATTTTTTCGACCCCTGCTGAAATGCCGCCGATGGTTTACGACCGGCTGGGCGTCGGTCTGATCTTCGCGCTGGTGTGGAAGGAGACGCCGTTCCTCGCGTTGATTGCATTCACGGTGTTGAAGAGCCGCGGTGGTTTACTCGAAGAAAGCGCGCGCAGTCTTGGCGCCAATCGTCTCCAGACCTTTCTCTACGCAACGTGGCCGGTATTGTGGCGCGGTATGCTTCCCGGCGTCGTGGCTGTCGCGACTTTTGTCGCCGGTTCATATGAAACGGCGGCCCTCCTCGCTCCTAGCAGACCTCTTGCCTTGCCGCTGTTGACCATGGAGCGCTACACGAATGCCGCGCTGGAGCTGCGCCCGGAAGCGTTCGTACTCGCAGGATTCTCGCTGCTCGTCAGCCTCGCAGCGGTTGCAGTTTACGGAGCGATGATCTCACGTGCCGAGAATTTCAAGTGAGAACGGCCATCGTTCCATCTCGGTCGTTGCTGTTACTCGCGCTGCTATTATGGACGGCACTGCCTATCGCAGTGCTCGTGTTTTCCAGCTTTGGACAGAGATGGTTCTATCCACATCTCCTGCCAA
>JBDUEH010000462.1:0-2657 GCA_040002555.1 Gemmatimonadales bacterium
AACTATCCGCTGCGTGGCGTTGACTACGACCATCGGGATGGTCGGCTGACGATCTCCCTCGGCTACACGAGTGGCACTGACAGGCACCTCACGCGTTCCATCGAGCATCCTGAATCCGTCTCGGTCTTGAGCGTGAATGGGAGGGACTCGGCGTTGTCCGTCGCGCATGGCGGTGGACAGACGTTGCTGACGTTCTAGGGTGTGTTCATACCGAAACTGGTAACAACGCTAAAAGGATACGATCGCAAGCAATTTGTTAACGACGTAGGCGCTGGAATAATCGTTGGTGTCGTCGCGTTACCGCTGGCGATTGCGTTTGCAATTGCCAGCGGCGTAACGCCTGATCGTGGTCTTTGGACCGCCATCGTAGCCGGGTTAATCATTTCTCTCCTCGGCGGATCGCGAGTCCAGATCGGCGGGCCGACCGGCGCCTTCGTGGTGATCATCTACGCCATCGTCCAGAAGTACGGCATAGATGGGCTGATCGTTGCGACATTCATGGCCGGCGTTCTTCTCATCGCGTTTGGGATCGCGCGATTCGGCCTCGCGATAAAATTCATTCCGCATCCTGTTGTGATTGGATTCACGAGCGGAATCGCAGTCGTGATTTTCTCGGGCGAGATGAAGGATTTACTCGGGCTTCAGATGGCTGCCGTTCCTTCCGGCTTCATCGCGAAATGGATGGCATATGGCGCAGCAACCGGAATATCGCGAGCCGCCTCCGCGCTGACCGCGCTGTCACTCGCGATTCTTATTGTCTGGCCGAAAATAAGCAGGAGAATCCCGGCGCCTCTGGTGGCGCTTGTCGTCGCAACCGTGATCAGCCGCCTTCTCAATCTCCCGGTCGAGACGATTGGCTCGAGATTCGGATCGATCAGCGTGAGTATTCCAATTCCTCACATTCCGCACATTTCGTTTGCGCAGGCGACGTCGCTCATTGGTCCTGCATTCGCAATTGCGATCCTCGGAGGAATTGAGTCGCTGATGTCGGCCGTGATATCCGATGGAATGATTGGCGGGCGTCATCGGTCGAACATGGAGCTGGTAGCGCAGGGCATCGCGAATATCGCATCGGCATCGTTCGGGGGAATCCCTGCTACCGGTGCGATTGCGCGAACTGCGACGAACGTCAAGAACGGCGGTCGGACACCAGTCGCAGGAGTAGTGCATTCGATCACGCTACTCGTCATCACCGCGATATTCGGAAGATGGGCATCATCGATCCCGATGGCTGTTCTCGCGGCCATTCTCGCAATGGTTGCGTATCACATGAGCGAATGGCGCTCGTTTCGGGCTGAGCTGAGCTCTCCTCGCAGCGACATAGTCGTGATGCTGGCGACGTTCCTGCTGACCGTTCTCGTCGACATCACTGTCGCGATCGAAGTCGGAATGGTGCTCTCGGCATTTCTGTTCATCAAGCGAATGTCTGAGGTCACGAACATAAATGCCATAACGCGAGAGCTTCGCGATGATGAGAGTTACAGCGGCGCAGACGGCAGTGGCGGGCCGCGGATTCCCCGTGGCGTCGAGGTTTATGAGATTAACGGTCCATTTTTCTTCGGCGCGGCCGAGACATTCAAGGAGACGCTGAGCACAATCGCCGGCAACCCGAAAGTTCTCATCATTCGAATGAGGAATGTGCTCGCGCTCGACTCGACCGGGATGCACGCCCTCAAGGAAGTTGTACACCGGAGTCGCCGCGAGAAGACTCTCGTTCTTCTGTCAGACGTTCACATGCAGCCGCTGGTCGCATTGACCGGGTCTTCGGTGATGGACGAACTCGGCCGAGACAATCTCTTCGGTGATTTCGACCAGGCGCTCGACCGCGCGCGCAGTCACGTCGGCGTGGTCCTGACAGCCGAATCCTCAATAATTTCGGCGTAAACGCCCTGGATCTTCATCGGCAGCGTTGCAACCGGGCTCATTCACAGGTCGGACTTTAGACAAGAATCAGGACAATACCGATGGCCATTGCCATCGCCGCGAGAACTCCGCCCGCAACGAGCCGGTATCTCGGCGAGCCGATTGCGATGGAGAGTGCGAGCTTTACGACTGTGTTTGCGAGTATTCCGATTGCAATCGCATGAGCAGATACCAGAGTTGGCATCTGGGACGATGGCGTGCTCATCGACACGGTAAGCGCATCGACGTCAGTGAGGCCAAGCACGACAGCGCTGCTGTATAATCCCGTGACGGCCCACGTCCGGCGAGCAAAGGTGATAGCGATCATTGCGATCTGAAAAATTACCGCGAGACGAATAGCCACTCCGAGACGCAGTGGGCTCTTCTCGTCTCCGGAAAGCCAGGCCATTGGAGCTTCTCCAGGCACCTCTGGAAGTCGGGTGTTGGATCTCCACGCGAACGCGACGACCCCAAAGCCGATGACGCCAGCCGGGATGAGAAGTGGCAGCAGTTGAATTGCCACCGCCTGATTCAACACGGCGCTGATCAGCAGCACGCGCGGCACGAGCACGGTGCATGCTCCGATTACTCCCCATGCAAGAGCAGTCGAAGCACCCTGATATTTCCGGCTGTATCGTGCAAAGCCGAGTGTCACGGCAGTTGACGAGATGACTCCCCCAAGCAGGCCTGTGAGGAGGTAACCGCGGCGCTCTCCTGCATTTCGACGAGCGATAAATCCGGAAAAGTTGAGGAAG
>JBDUEH010000463.1:0-2657 GCA_040002555.1 Gemmatimonadales bacterium
TCATATGGATCGTGGACTAGACTTCCTCAAAAGCCAGGTCAACAACGCCGCAATGCAGCATAAAGCCTTTGTCGAGGCTCTCGAGGATCACGAGCAGCAGGCGGACGATAGCCGGTTCCGCGACTTGTGCAGCCGCCACATTCCCCGCGTTCGCGAGCATCAGCGCATGATCGAGGAATACCAGGCGGCCCTCGGCGCCGAGGCTGGCGTCGGCAAGAACTTACTCGGCGCGATGCTCGGCAAAGCCCGCGATCTCGCGGACGCTGCACGCGAGAGCGATTTCCTTCGACTCGTCGGCGACATCGTCATGTCACGCCAGGCCGAGGACACATTCAAAACCTTTCGTGATGGCGGCAGGGTCCTCGGTAACGAACATCTCGCGCAAATCGGAGACATCGGCGAACGGCACCATGACGAATACAACCGCGAAGCTAATCGCCTCGTTCAGCAGATGTTCGTCGAGCATGTGCGCGGGGCTGATCCGGCGAGCATTCAGGACGCGATGTCGGCTCAGTCACAATCGGCCGGGGCGTGATCGGCCGAGCTTTCCCGGCTGGACAATGCAGCTGTTCGGCGCGGGCGGATCATCGCCCGCGCCTTCTCATTTATGTAACTTCCCCTCATGACTGACGTTGTCGCTCTCGCCGCCGAACTACTCGCGATTTCTTCGCTTTCTTCGACCGAAGGCCCAGTCGTTGACTTCGTGTCGCGCTGGCTCATCGCGCGCAAATGGAACGTGACGGTGCAGGAGGTTTCGAAGGGCCGCGGCAACGTCTGGGCGTCACGGAAAGGCGGCGGTGTGACTTTCTCCACACACCTGGACACTGTGCCGCCGCATATCGCGCCGAAGCTTCAGGGCGACAAGCTCTATGGCCGCGGCGCGTGCGATGCAAAAGGAATCGCCGCTGCGATGCTTGCAGCGGCCGATCGCCTCGTCGCAGCCGGTGAAGAGAGAATCGATCTCCTGTTCGTCGTCGGAGAAGAGCAGGGATCTGACGGCGCACGCGCAGCCAACAATCTCGCAGCCACCAGTCGCTTTCTCGTCAACGGTGAGCCAACCGAGAGCAAGCTAGCGAGCGGAGCGAAAGGCTCGCTTCGCGTCATCGTTCGCACCCGCGGTCGCGAAGCACACTCAGCCTATCCACATCTCGGCGAATCAGCGATCGAGCCGATGATGTTACTCCTTCCGACGATCCACGATCTTCCGCTGCCGTCAGACGACGTGCTGGGCAAGACCACCGTCAACGTCGGGACTATTCGAGGAGGAACGGGAGCCAACATCGTCCCAGCTCACTGCGAGTCCGAGTTGATGGTGAGACTCGTGAGCGACGTCGAGCCTGTTAAAAAAATGATCAAAGAGTGGGCGAAGGGCAGAGCCGAAATCGAGTTCGGAAGCACGATTCCGGCGCAGCGTTTTCATCTCGTTCCGGGCTTCGACACCGCTCCTATGGCTTATACATCTGATATTCCGCTGCTGTCACGTTGGGGAACGCCGCTGCTGTTTGGCCCGGGCTCGATTCACGTTGCACACACGCCCGATGAATTCATCGATGTGAGCGAATTGCGTGCGAGCGTGGATTCGTACGAACAGATCGCAAGTCACCTGTTGTCGTCATGATAAAGCCGTTCACTCCAGTAAAACGCTGGCCCGTCGCGATACTCGGCGCCACCGGAGCCGTGGGGCAGACGTTCATTCGACTGCTCGCAAATCACCCGTGGTTCGAGATCGCTGAAGTCGCCGCATCGGAGAGGAGCGAAGGGAAGCCATACGTCGAAGCCGCGAAGTGGCTCGAAGGTGAAATGCCGGCCTCCATCGCGCGGATGACTGTCCTTCCGACCGATCCAATGCTCGTGTCGTCACCTATCGTTTTTTCGGCGCTCGATGCATCGGTAGCTGGAGGTGCAGAGAAAGCTTTCGCGTGCGCCGGGAGATTCGTCCTGAGCAATGCGAAGAATTTTCGCATGGACGCGGATGTACCACTCGTAATTCCCGAAGTCAACGCATCTCACCTTCAGTTGATCGAACGTCAACGAAGGGAGAGGGGCTGGAGTGGGGCGATCGTTACCAACGCGAATTGTGCCGCAACCGTTGCTGCTGTCGCACTCGCTCCGCTGCACGAGAAATTCGTAGTGGACAAGCTGTTCATGACCACGATGCAGGCCGTGTCGGGAGCAGGATATCCCGGCGTGCCGTCCCTCGATATTCTCGGCAACGTGATTCCCTACATCGCCGACGAAGAGCCGAAGCTGGAACTCGAAATGCTAAAGCTCCTGGGATCATACGAGGGTGAAGCAGTGAGGTTTGCCGACATGAAGGTCAGCACGCACACAAACCGGGTTGCAGTGGAACACGGACACACGATTGCGATCACGGCGTCTTTTCGCGAGCGAGTTACGCCTGCTGCCGCGCTCGAAGCATTGCGCGCGTGGAAGGGTGACGAGTCAACCTGGAATTTGCCCAGCCGGCCGGACAAACCACTCGCCGTGAGCGATGATCCGGCGAGACCTCAGCCTCGGCGCGATGTGAATGCAGGCGATGGAATGACGGTCACTGTCGGCCGCGTTCGCGAAGACCCGATTCTCGATATCCGCATGATCGCTATGGGCCACAACACAATTCGCGGCGCCGCTGGTGGATCGGTGTTGAACGCCGAGCT
>JBDUEH010000464.1:0-2653 GCA_040002555.1 Gemmatimonadales bacterium
AAAAACTGAAAGAACTTCTCTCCGAAGTTCGGTTGTTGCCGAGGGAGATCGATCCTCCCGCAAGAGCGTGGACTGCGATCAAGGCCGAAATAGAGAAGCCGGTGTCCGTTGGAGAAACTCCCTCCGGCCGGGCGACTCGTGTCTGGCAGAGATCGGCGTTCCTCATCGCGGCAGGATTGGCGCTTGTTGCCTCGTCGTCTTTGGCCACGATCGCTGCGATGAGAGACCGGAATGTTGCTGAGACTCAAGCCGTGGCAATAGATCGCAGGTCAACCGGCGAGCCAGGTCCGGCCACATTCGCCGAGTTCGTCAGCATCGAGAACGACTACATCAGCTCGGCCAACCAGCTCTCGGCCCTACTCGAGAGCGAAAGAAGCACCTTGTCGCCGGAAACGGTCGCGAAGTTGAAGCAGAGTCTCGCCATCATCGATGGAGCAATCATCGAAGCTCGCCGAGCGCTGGCGGCGGATCCGGCGAACCGGGCGCTCGTTGACATGTTGAACACATCGTACAACCAGAAGATCGACCTCCTGAAGCGGACAACCGAGATGGGCCGCACATGAACAAGTTTCGGTTGCTGGTTGCTCTCACCGTCGGGATGTCGGCTTCGCTTGCTAACGCGCAAACGAAAATCAGCCGCGGCATTCATCTCAATGCCGACGGAGCCATTCGCATCTACAACCTCGGCGGAAGTGTCAAGGTCACTGGATGGAATCGTGATTCGGTGTCGGTTCGAGGGACGATCTCAAAAGGAAGCGTATTCCACATGGGCGGCGGGGATGCGGGCATGAAGATGTTCGTCGAAGACATGGACGAGCGGAATCCTGGACCCGCGATGCTGGAGGTGTTCGTACCGGTGAAGGCCAAAGTGTGGGTGAAGACAGCAACCGCCGGGATCGACGTCTCCGGTGTGAACGGAAGTCTCGATCTCTACGTTGTCAGCGGGGCAATTACTGTCGGCGGCAGTCCGACAGATGTGAACGCCGAAGCAATCGACGGATCGATCAGGATCAACGGATCACCGGCATGGATTCGCGCGAAGAGCGCCAGCGGCGACGTCTCGCTCGATGGCAAGAGCCCGGATGTCACGCTCTCGACCGTGAGTGGCAGGATCCAGGTAAGGGGATCCCAGTTCGAGAAAGCGAAATTCGAAAGCGTCACCGGAGATATTCGATTCGACGGAAGCTTTGAGCGGGGCGGACTGGTGAACTTCGACTCTCACAGCGGCGTGATCGATCTCGGAATTCTTCCGTCGAGCCCGGCCGATCTCGACGTTGTGTCGATCGCGGGAACCATCACGAACAAGCTGACGTCGAAAAAGCCTGCGGCGGGCCGTTATGGTCGAGGCGCGGAGCTTGTGACAAGCACAGGTGTCGGCGGCGTCCAGGTGGTTGTTCGGTCGTTCAAGGGTCCGGTAACGCTGAGGCCCACGAAGTAGACTTTGATAGAGAGAATAAATTTCTTCGCATGAAATAGTAGCATATTGCTACTATTTAAACTATTGCCGCGAGATGAGGGTTCCAACCCGGCACCGGTGACTGGCATCTCAGTTGTGCAACCGAATTCATCCGATGCCCTGGAGGCACAATGCTGAAAATGCCGCTCAAGAACCTCGCGTTCGTAACTCTGCTCTCACTCGTGTTTGCTGGCGTAGTCGCTGCTGGACCACCATGGATTGCCATCGAGTATCCCGCAAACCCGTTCGATCCAGGAACCCGCGGCGCGTTTCTCACGGTTCGCACCTACCATCACGGCGATATGATGAGCTACGATATCTCCGGTACGGCCGAAGGCCTTGTGGATGGTAAAAGACAATCCATACGGCTGGATATCCGGCGTCTTCCGCAGGTCGGCATGTACGCAGTGAGATGGCAGAAGCCGGCACACGGAACGTGGGCGCTTCTTATCTCGACGACCCGCGACGGCGCTCACATGGCGTCGGCGCTCGTGAGTATCGATGGTTCTGGACGCGTTGCTGGTGTCAGCGTGCCGGCAGATCCAATCGAGAACGGGCGCTGGCTCGTGCCGAGAAAAGTCGCCACAGCCGAGGTAGATGCCGTACTGCGGAACGGCCGTTAAACAGCGATAGTGGGATGTTAACATCCCACTATCGCTGTTAACGGCCTTTTTTTTCAGGGATTGAACCAATAAGAAATCTTTACGAGGAATGTGTTATCCGGACGCGTACGGAAGGTATCCGTCAAATCATGCCGGAAGCTGAACTCACTCTTCGGATCACCATCGAGCTCGCGCCCCTGCGCCCACACAAGGAACAGCGAAGAACCTGGCATGTACTCCCATCGCAACACCGTATTCGAACGGAACTGTTTGAAATTGAATCCGCCCGGGTCGCCACTATAGGGCTTGAACCTGTCGGCGTAGCTCGCCGCTCTCGGATCGGCCAGCTCCCGCCAGTTGGAATACTGTCCGGTGGAAACGAACGGAGCCGCATACACCTGAAGAGACAGCGTCGGCGTCGCCGTGTAGTTGATGCGCGACGTGAGGCTCAGCGTCTTCTGGTTCAGCTTCGCGAATGTGTAGTGAGTTGTATCGACGCCGCTGACGCCGAAGTTTGCACGCCACTGCGAATCATTTCGGTCCGAGCTGTAGTTGACACCAAGCGACGCGCTGAGCTGGCTGCCCAGACTCACGT
>JBDUEH010000465.1:0-2650 GCA_040002555.1 Gemmatimonadales bacterium
CAGCTTCTCGCTCTTGCCGCGATGGAACCGCCGATCGCCTTCAAGGCTGATGACGTGCGAGACGAGAAGGTGAAAGTGTTGCGATCGCTTCGCCCGCTGGTTGGAAATGGACCGCCGCCAGTCACGCTTGGGCAATACGGTCCCGCGAAAATCGACGATAAGGATGCCGCAGGCTATCGTCAGGAAAAGGACGTGGCGCCCGACTCAGTGACGCCGACGTTCGCGGCGATGCGGTTTGATATCGACAACTGGCGGTGGAAGGACGTGCCGTTTTACCTCCGCTCTGGAAAGCGGCTGCCGAACCGGACGTCAGAGATCGCAATTCAGTTTCGCTCGCCGCCGGTTCTCATGTTCGGCCAGAAGGAGCTCGAGGAAAAAGCGCCGAGCATGCTCGTGATGCGCGTCCAGCCGGACGAAGGAATCTCGCTCCGATTTCAAGTGAAGACCCCGGGTGCGGAAAATCAACTGACGCCCGACTTCGAGATCACGCCGGTGGTGATGGATTTTTCGTACGCAGAAGCATTTGGCGGCGACACGCCGCCCGCATATCAAACTCTTCTTCTGGACATCATGCTCGGCGACGCAACCCTGTTCACGCGAAGTGACGAGGTTGAAGCCGCGTGGGAAGTGATCGATCCGCTCATCAAGTATCTGGCAGACAATCCTGTAAAGGATCTGCCCTCCTATCCTGCTGGAACATGGGGCCCGATTGAAGCCGACGACATGCTGAAAGACGAAGGGTCGCAGTGGCGTAAGGCGTGAACACTTCGTGCCTTGTTTTACTGCTGGTCTCAACCGGATGCGGTGGCTCGGGGACGGGAGATTCGGATCAAGCCGGGTCGCTTGCGGCGGCACTGATAAAAAGCGCTGCACAGGACAGCACTTCAACACCTGAGAAAGCGCTCGTACTTCGAGCGCGAGCGCTCGATCGCGCGGACAGTCTCGACGCAGCAAAAGCGACGTACGTCGAAGCCGCGAAGAAAATTCCGGCGATTGCCGACTGGCTCTACCTGAGAGCGGCGGGAGTGACTCGTGATGAGTCCGAGCGCGCGGGGTTTCTATCCCGCGTGAGTCTTCCCGTCGCCCAGGATCGGAAAGCGCCGACAAACGCAATTGCAATTGAGCGGGGCGGCGATGTCGATGGAGCAATCAAGGCGTACACGGCAGTGGGAAACAAGCTGGCAGTCCTTCGGCTTCGATTGCTGCGCATGTCGGATACGCCTCAGGTCGCGGCTGCACGCACCGGAATCATCGCGTATCTCGCGGGCAATCCATCGAGAGAGACCATTCGTGACGCGATCGCGCTTTTCGACAAAACATTCCCTCAGCCCACCGCGGCTGAGAACCTGACGATCGCGAGGGCGGCGTTTTCCGCTGGATTGTCTTCGCGCGCTGTTTCCGGCTATTCGCGCGCGTTCGCCGGCGGACTTGGCGCATCGTCCGATCATTTCAACAACGGCCTCATGTTATCGAGGTTGAATCGCGACAGTGATGCCTTCGCCGAATTCAACCGAGTAACCCAGCCCGCGGCTTTGGCTGCGGGCGCCCGTTTCCAGGCGGCGCGAGCTCAGCTTGCGCTTGGGAAACGCGATGCCGCTCGAGCTACACTGCGGCAGATGACGACGGCGTTTCCAGCCGACACCGGTTCCGCATCGGCGCTTCTTCTTCTGGCTGACCTTGCAACCGACGATGGGCGAGACAGCGACGCACGCTCGACACTGCTGTCGCTGATTCAGCGTTTTCCGAACAGCAGGCAGGCACCGCAGGCGTTATTTGGTGCCGGTCTCGTCGCCTATATCAACAAGGATTACAAGATTGCGGCGCGCGAGCTCGACTCACTCGTGTCTCGCTATCCGAACAGTGGCGACGCGCTTGCGGCCGGCTATTGGAGTGGTAGAGCATGGTCGGCACGCGGAGACTCGGCGTCGGCCAAAACCAGATGGAACGCATTACTCGCCAGGGAGAAGGGTTCGTACTATTCGGTGCTGAGTGCGAAGCGTCTCGGAATTCCGTTGCTGACCGACAAAAGCAGCGATTCGTATCCGTCGGTTCCCGAGGTCGACGCTGCCAGCAAGCGGATCGCGCTATTGAAGGAATTCGGGATGGAGACTGAAGCGAAATTCGAGTACGACCGCCTGTTCAAGGACGCCTCAGAATCTCCGCAGCATCTTGTTGCGACTGCGCATGCTCTCGCGGGGACGGATCAATCGTCGCGGTCGATCACGCTCGGCAGAAAAGCCGTGGCCGAGATTGGAGCGACAGCACCGAACTATCGATTGATGTACCCGGTGCTGGAGCGACAGACACTGATCGAAAGCGCGAAGACTTACAACCTCGATCCTGCATTGGTTGCGTCGCTTATTCGTCAGGAATCGAACTTCAATCCGCGCGCAACGTCGCCGGTCGGCGCCCGTGGATTGATGCAACTGATGGCGCCGGTCGGCCGCACGATTGCAAATGGTCAGAAAATCCCCGGCTATACAGACGAGTCGCTCTACGATCCGGCGATCAACATCAAGCTTGGCACACAACACCTGGCGGGACTCTTCAGGAAGTCGTCGGGAATAGAACGAGTACTTGCGGCGTATAACGCTGGTGAATCCCGCGTCGCAAAGTGGATACTAAAAGCGGGGGCCGACGATCCGGAGCT
>JBDUEH010000466.1:0-2650 GCA_040002555.1 Gemmatimonadales bacterium
TGGCGGTTCCACCCTTCACTCCCTTTCCGCTAAAGTCCTCTTCACTCGTGACTTTCTTGCTGAGATCGATATCAGGGATCTTGATCGGAATGTTCACGGGAGCCTGAAGCACCTGGAACCCCTTCGGCGGCGGCGCCTTGACGACGACTTCCTTTGGCGGCGGCGGAGGCGGCGGCTCCTTCGGCTTCGGCGCTTCCTTCTTCATCTCTACGAACTGAATCTTCTCTGCCTTTGTCTTGTCGTCTGCAATGCCCGCACGGGCAGTGAGGATGACAGCGCCGGCAATCAGAGTGCCGTGAAAGATGAGGCTGAACAGCGTACCGCCAGCCATCTTCTCCTTCTTGGGCTTCGACTCGATCAGCTGATTGAACATTGAATCACCGAGGAAAGGTTTGGTGACACGTAGGTTATCGAAACGAACTGCGTGAGGTAATAGCGGGAAGATTAAGAATCCATGAAATCCCGTTTAATGAATTTCAGGGCTTCTGAACTTGCGACGGCAGCGGCAGCGTTACAGTAAACAGGCTTCCCCGGCCCAGTCTCGACGATGCAGTGAGCGTGCCACCGTGCGCCTGAGCGATCCACTGGCTGATCGCCAATCCAAGGCCGAACCCTCCTCTCTCCGACATTCTTGAGCGCACCCTGTCAGCTCTCCAGAAACGCTCGAAGATGTACGGCACATCCGCGGCCGCAATTCCGATTCCGGTGTCTCGCACCGCAAATGTCACATTTTCAGGATGCAGCCCCAGCCCGATATCAACCTTCCCGCCGGCCGGCGTGTACTTGATTGCGTTGGTGATGAGATTCAGAAATAGCTGTCGCAGTCGCGTCTTGTCTCCCATCACCGTCACTTCTGCGGTGAACGGAAGATTCACCGCGACACCAGCGGCCTCGCCGAGTATCAACGCAGTCTCGTAGACATCTTCGACGAGCGGCTTCAATTCGATCGGCTCGCGATGTATGTCGAAACGTCCCTCATCGGCGCGAGCAAGTGTCAGCAGACTCTCGACGAGATCTGCCATTCGCGTCGTCTCGTGTAACGCTTCTTCGAGTGCGACGAGCCGCTCGTTCTGCGACCCTTCTGACATTGCGCGCTCGACGTCAGCACGTAAGACAGCGAGAGGAGTCTTCAGCTCGTGACTCGCGTCTGCAGTGAAGCGACGCAGTCCAAGGAACGATGTCTCGAGGCGCTCGATCATCGCGTTGAGAGTCTCGACGAGCTGCTCGAACTCCAGCCCTGCATTCTCGATCGTGAGTCGCCGGTGCAGGCTTCGTCCGTCGCTGATCGCCGCAACGTCGTGAGTGATCTTGAAAATTCTCTGCGACGTCAGGCCAAGCATCTGCCAGGCGCCCCACGTTGCAAACCCGATGACAGGAATGAGGAAGAAAAATGCGTAGATATATTCGCGCGGAAGAGCCGTGATGTCGTTGGTGGGAACTCCGATTATGACTTTGCCCAGAGGTGTTGGCGACCGCGCGATCGTTCGCGCAACGAGCAACACTTTCTCGCCCGAGCTCGTCAGCGAGAGCAATCCAGCCGGTCCGCCGGCCGGGAGATTCGCAAGCTGATCCGCCAGCAACGCAGAGTCCCGGGGATTCAATCGTATCACGGCTGCCGATTGAAACAGCGGAAGCCCCCGGCGATCAGTAACTACGATGAAGTTGGGAAACGAGCTCAGCATCGCGCCGAGCCGGGGCGTGATGGAAAGTGTCTGGGCCGCGGTGTCGGGGCCGATGACGACGGGCTGGAGTGCCTCGCCGGCGTCGAGGATCAGGGTTTGAGCGAGGTCTGCTTCAGTTGACGCGTAATGCGCAATGTCGCCGTATATGGTAGCGTTTCGCACCGTCCACGCCATGAGACCGATCACGGCGGACACTGCGAACAGCCCCGCTACGAACGCCGCCGTGAGGTTCGTTCGGGATGACGCCATCGATCAGCCGCGAGATTGCGACGATTCCGCGCGAATCACATAGCCCACGCCGCGAATCGTGTGAATGAGTTTCTGCATGTGATTCGCGTCAATTTTTTTTCGCAGATGGTTGATTACCACATCGACGATGTTCGTCCCCGGATCGAAATGATATCCCCACGCGTATTCAGTTATTAGCGTGCGGCTCATTACCCGCCCAGCGTGTCTCATCAGGTACTCGAGCACCGTGTATTCCTTCGGCGTGAGCTCGATGGGACCGTCACCACGCGTAACGTCGCGAGTGTCGAGGTGGAGCTCGAGATCGGCGACCTTGAGCGATGGCGAAGCGAGCACTCGCGGACGTCGGGATAAAGCCTCAACCCGGGCGAGCAGCTCCTCGAATGCGAACGGCTTCGTGACGTAGTCATCCGCGCCGGCGCGAAGCGTCTCGACTTTTGCGTCGATTGCGTCCTGAGCTGTGAGGACAAGGATTGGACGCTCGAAGCCCTTTGCGCGGAGACCATTGAGAACTTGAAGACCTGGCTTGCCGGGAAGCCGCATGTCGAGAATGACCAGATCGTAGCTGCCTGACATCGCGGTCTGTTCGCCTTCATTGCCATCAGCGACGAGATCGACCGCCCACCGCTGCTGCTCGAGCCCGCGCTTGACGAACTGTCCGACGGTCGGGTCGTCCTCGATCACGAGAATCTTCATATAGAGGTGAATCTATATGAACGAAA
>JBDUEH010000467.1:0-2641 GCA_040002555.1 Gemmatimonadales bacterium
CGAGCTGTCATCCATTCTCTATATTACCTGAGCGATGTCATGGTCACGACTCTCCTTTCAACTCGCCGCGCGATCGCTGATGCGGCCTCGATTGGGAATCGACCTCGTTCGAGTCGCCTGGCGGTTTCGCTCCCGTGGATGGTATACGCGGTTTCCGTTCCTTCCGATTCCCGACCCCCTCTACATTCGGTGGCGGATGTACACGGCCTACGGCGATTATGACGCCATTCCCCCGGCCGGCGACGTCGAGCGCTACGCTCGGTGGGCGGTCAGGTGAACGACTTCATCAAGGCTCAGGCGTTCGGGCTCGGGTTTGACCTGGTCGGGATCACGCGGCTGGGCCCTGCGCAAACTGCTCCGATGTTCGACGCTTGGCTGTCGCGGGGATACGCCGGCGAGATGGGATACCTGGAGCGGTGGGCCGAAAAACGCGTCGACACCCGCCTCCCATTCCCCGGCGCACTAAGCGCCGTCGTAGTAGGGCTGAATTACGGGGGGACGGCGCCGAGTGGGCCGATCGCACGCTACGCGCGCGGCGATGACTACCACGAGATCATGTGGCGAAAGCTCGACTTGCTCCACGAATGGATTCAGGAGAAAACGGGGCGACCAGTTTCGGGCCAATCTTACGTAGATACCGGGCCAATTCTCGAGCGAGACCTCGCCAGACAGGCCGGACTCGGATGGTTCGGAAAGAATACGAACCTGATCAATCCCCAGATCGGCTCTTTTTTCTTCATCGGCGCTCTGCTCACCGATCTGGCGCTGGAGAGTGATACGCCGTTTGAAGCCGATCGCTGCGGAACGTGTACTCGATGTCTGGATGCGTGTCCAACAGACGCCTTTGTGGACGAGCGCGTACTCGACGCAACGAAATGCATCTCGTACCTGACGATTGAAGCGCGCGGAGCGATGCCGATCGAATTGCAGGAAAAGGTCGGCGAGCTCATCTACGGATGCGACATCTGCCAGGATGTCTGCCCGTGGAATCAGCGTTTCTCGCGAGACGCATCGCTTGCCGAATTCGACCCGCGGCCCGTGTTGGCGTCGAACGACGCGACAGAGATCGGCGAATCCATCTTACAGATGAACGTCGACGAATTTCGCACGGCATTCAGGAAATCACCGATGAAACGCGCGAAGCTCGACGGCCTGAAACGGAACGCCGAAGTCGCCCTGAAAAACACACGGAGAGCAACAGCCAGCCGCGCCTGAATCCTTCCCGGCTGGGCTGTGATTTGCAGTTGTCACCCGCAACCCTCTGAGGTGACATGGAAAAATTCAAGGTTGGCTACTTCGTCGGAAGCCTCGCCAGTAACTCGAAAAACAGAAGGCTCGCCAACGCTCTCGTGCGCCTCGCACCGCCTGAGCTCGAGATGAGGGAGATTTCCTTCAAGGACCTCCCGCTTTACAACTCGGATTTCGACACGGACTATCCACCCGCAGGAAAAGCCCTGAAGGAGGCACTCGCCTGGGCCGAGGCGATCCTCTTTATCACCCCTGAATACAACAGATCGATTCCCGGAGGTCTCAAGAACGCGATCGATTGGGGCAGCCGTCCCTTCGGCACGAACTCATTCGCGCGAAAGCCGTCGGCAACAATAGGAACGTCTCCGGGAGCAATCGGAACGGCCGTCGCTCAACAGCACCTGCGCAGTCTGCTCAGCTTCTGCAACTCGCCGCAGATGAACTCGCCCGAAGCGTACATACAGTTCACCCCCGACCTGATCTCCGAAGAAGGAATCGTAAGCAAACCGTCCACTGAAGAATTTCTCGCCAACTACATGAAGGAATTCCACGAGTTCATCGTTCGCGTATACACGGTCCTCCCACGCGGAGTCTGAAACCGAATGTCATCAATGCACCGGACAATCGAAGGAGAGGTTCTCGTCAATCACCTTACTCACGACGAGTGGATGATCGATCAGGACATTCTCTCCAGGCACGGACGCACTGCCCGCACCCTGGTCAAGGAAGGTCCTCTCCGCCTGACAATGATGGCGTTAGCTGCCGGCGGAAATCTGCCCACTCACGCCACTACAGGGCCGGTAACGATTCACGTCCTCGAAGGGGAGCTCATCTTCAAGGCACTGGACCGCGAGTACCCCCTGGCGACCGGCGACGTACTCGTCTTGGCCGCCGGAGTCGAGCACTCGGCCACCTCCGAACGCGGCGGCAAGTTTCTGCTGACAGTGTTCCACGCGCCGTCGGGGGGATCGAGACTGCCGGCGGAATAGCGCGCCCGCGAGGATTTTTTCAGAACTCTGTCGATCTCGGCCATTCCCGTTCGACGCTTTGTCAGAGAGGAAGATCCGACTTAGTCCCGGCCGGCGTGACCTCAACTCGAACAATCACCCTGATGGAGAATAACATGCGATTCATGGTAATGGTGAAGGCGAGCAAGGCTTCCGAAGCTGGCGTGCTGCCGAGCGAGCAGGAGCTGAGCGAGATGGGCAAGTTCAACGAAGAGCTGGTCAAAGCGGGCGTGATGCTCGCTGGCGAAGGACTCCAGGCGAGCTCGAAGGGCGCACGAATCCGATTTTCCGGAAGCAAGCGCACCGTGATCGACGGACCCTTCGCGGAAACCAAGGAGCTCGTCGCCGGGTTCTGGATTCTTCAGTGCAAGTCGAAAGACGAGTGC
>JBDUEH010000468.1:0-2624 GCA_040002555.1 Gemmatimonadales bacterium
AACGCTGTTGAAACAACTTCCTGGGACGGCGAATGGTATCGTCGCGCGTATTACGATGACGGAGCGCCCCTCGGCTCTCACGTGAACACCGAGTGTGCGATCGATTCGATTGCGCAGAGTTGGAGCATCATTTCTGGAGCAGGTGATGCGGAGCGGGCGAAGCAGGCGATGGAGTCGTTCGAAAAGCATCTCGTGCGCGAAGATGCGCGGCTGTTGATGCTGCTCACTCCGTCCTTCAATGAAGGCTCGCACGACCCGGGTTACATCCGCGGATACTTGCCGGGTGTGCGGGAAAACGGTGCCCAATACACACATGCGGCTACGTGGTCGGTGCTGGCTACTGCCATGCTTGGGCACGGGGACCGTGCGTTCGAACTTTTTCAGATGATCAATCCGGTCACGCACGCGCTCACGCCAGAGGCGGTCCAGACTTACAAGGTCGAGCCGTTCGTCGTTGCCGCCGATGTATATACGGCAGACGGGCATCTCGGCCGCGGAGGCTGGACCTGGTACACGGGCTCGGCCAGCTGGCTCTATCGCGTGGGACTCGAAGCGATTCTTGGCTTCAGGAAGATCGGCGACACGTTGGTAGTGGATCCGTGCATTCCGTCATCATGGCCGGAATTCCAGATCGACTACCGGCACGGATCGACCGACTACTCGATCACAGTGAAAAATCCGCAAGGCGCCCAGCGAGGCGTAACATCGACGATTGTGAACGGAGCGGAGGGTCCGATCACACTCGTGGACGATGGTGAGCGCCGCGAAGTGACCGTGACCCTCGGAAGGCCTACTCCTCCGCCATGAACGGATACTTGTAGTCGAGCGGAGGAGAGAACGTCTCCTTGATGTTCCTCGCGCTGACCCAGCGCGTGAGGTTGAGCTTAGATCCAGCCTTGTCGTTCGTCCCCGATCCCCTCGCGCCGCCAAACGGCTGCTGTCCAACCACAGCGCCAGTCGGCTTGTCGTTCACATAGAAATTTCCAGCGGCATTTCGAAGCGCGAGCTGCGCCGTGCGAACCGCCGCTCTATCCTGCGCGAAGACAGCGCCCGTCAGTGCGTACGGTGAAGTCTGATCAACAATTGCGAGTGTCTCTTCGAACTTCGCATCGTCGTAGACATGAGCGGTGACGACCGGTCCAAATATTTCTTCGCAGAGAAGTTTGTACGCTGGATCCTTTGTCTCGACGAGTGTCGGCTCGATGAAATAACCTTCGTCTCCCTTCACGCCGCCGCCTGCAATGATCTTTGCATTCGACCGTCCGTGGGTCACGTACTCGCTGATCTTATCGAACGCGCGCTTGTCGATTACGGCGCCCATGAAGTTTCTGAAGTCCGTGGGGTCGCCCATTTTGATTTCCTTCATGATTGCTGCCGTGCGATCTCTCACCTCCTGCCATATCGACTTCGGAACGTACACTCGGCTCGCAGCCGAGCATTTCTGTCCCTGATACTCGAATCCGCCTCTGGCGATGGCGACTGAGAGAGCGACAGGATCAGCCGAAGCGTGCGCGACGATGAAATCCTTACCGCCGGTTTCCCCGACGATGCGGGGGTACGAGCGATAGTTCGACATGCTCGCCCCAATTGTTTTCCACATGTTGTTGAAGACACCGGTGCTCCCGGTGAAGTGCACCCCCGCAAGATCGCGATGAGCGAGCAGCTTGTTGGAGATCATTGCGGCGTCACCGGGGACGAAGTTGATCACTCCGGGAGGGACGCCAGCTTCTTCGAGAAGCTTCATCAGGTAGTACGCCGATAGCATCGCGCTCGAGGCCGGCTTCCAGATTACCGTGTTGCCCATCAGTGCTGGTGCGGTCGGAAGATTTCCGGCGATCGACGTGAAGTTGAACGGCGTTACCGCGTAGACGAATCCTTCGAGGCCGCGATAGTCGAGCTGGTTCCACATCGTGTGATCGCTCAGCGGCTGTTCGTCGTAGAGCTGTTGCGCGTAGTGTGGATTGAAGCGCCAGAAGTCGATCAACTCGCACGCCGAGTCGATCTCTGCCTGGAACGCGGTCTTGGACTGGCCGAGCATTGTGGCGGCGTTGATAGTGGCGCGCCATGTGGTGGTGAGGAGCTCGGCAGCCTTGAGGAATACGGCCGCCCTGTCTTCCCACGACCAGTTTGCCCACTCGCGCGCGGCATTGCGCGATGCTGCGATGGCAGAATCCACATCGGCAGCCGTCGCCTTGTGAAAGTCGGCGAGGACGTGCTTGTGATTGTGCGGCATCACGGATTGCGCGAGGTCGCCGCTCCGAATTTCCTTGCCGCCGATGATGGCTGGAATGTCGGCTCGCTCTGCCGCCATCGATTTAAGGCGTGCCTTCAGCGACGCTCTCTCAGGTGAACCTGGCGCATAGCTCTTTACCGGTTCGTTGACCGGCGTCGGTACGCGGCGGTTTCCGTTGAAGCCAGATGCCATCTTTAGTAGTCCTCGGAGTTGACTTGCAGCGTCAAAGATACGCGGGCGGTTGACGGTGGCGAACCCCGCAGGCCCACTGAGCAGCCTCGCGCTAGGTTAAGAGCGATGCGATTCGTCATTGGTGTTTCCCTGGTTCTTCTTGCGGCCTGCAAGGGCGATCCGGTGGAATGGGGAGATCCGGTGTTCGCCGGTCCGCCGC
>JBDUEH010000469.1:0-2618 GCA_040002555.1 Gemmatimonadales bacterium
TCGGCCGATCCTGTCGGACTCGTGATCGCTCAAAAAGGGAAGACTGTGCAGCTCCCTCCGCGCACTCGACAAGGCGTGATTCACGAAATGCTTCGCGCGGTGGCGGAAGCGAACCCGGAAGGTGATGAGCCGCTGTCGCCCGCACTCACCAGCGCTATGCGAGTGAGTGGGCGAGTCGTTCTTATCACCGATTTCCTTGGCGACACAGTCGAGCTTCTCACGAATGCGTCGAGAGGCATCGTTGGCGGCAAGGAAATTCACGCGATCCACGTCGTCGCGCCCGAAGAACTCGAACCGTCGAGAGAAATGCTGCTCGTTGCGGATCCTGAGGATCCGGATGTTCGTCGCCCGCTAACGGGCGACGCGCGGGATGCGTACACCGAGGCCTTTGCGGCCTGGCGCGAGTCGATTTCGCACGAGTGGAGCGATTCGGGCGTTTCATACACGATGGCAGTGGCCGGGCAGGAAACCCCCGATCATCTGATCAGACGCATCGCCGCGCCGCGCGGAATGGCGGTGACGGCATGACGTTCCTGGCTCCCGGATTCCTTTTCGCGTCGCTCGCAGTGGCAGCAGCGGTTGTTGCGCTGCATTTCATCGTCACTCGTCAGCCAATCGCAGCCGTTCTTCCGACGGCGCGGTTCGTTCCCAACTTGCCGGCAACGGCGACAGCGCGGGCGACGCGTCCCGCCGATTTACTGCTTATGCTGCTGCGAGTTCTGCTTGTTCTCGCCGTGGGAGCCGCGTTGGCGCGGCCGATCTTCAAGCCATCAAGAGACGCAACGGCAAGGGTGATTCTTGTCGATGCGTCGCGGTCTGTGGGAAATGTGCAAGAGTCTCGCAACGGCGCGCTTCAATACTATAGAAGTGGCGACGTAGTGCTTGTGTTCGATTCCGCGGCTCGAATCGTCAATGGCAGCATTGTTGATTCGCTGCGCGCGATTGAGAAAACAGATCGCGCTGGAAGTTTGTCTGGCGCTCTGATTTCTGCGTTGAGGGCGGGAAGCTCGATGCGCGATAAGGCCGACAGTCTCGAGCTCGTCGTCGTGTCGCCGCTTGCATCAGATGAATTTGACGCCGCAACGGACAGCATTCGCGCATTGTGGAAGGGGCGTGCTCGCATTGTTCGCGCGGGAGCTTCTCCGATTGCAGCGACGGTCAACGAGCCAGTGCAGCTGAAAGCGGCGAACGGCGATCCGCTCGCTGTCACGGTAGCGAGACTCGCTCCGTCGAGTGCTGCGCGAATCGTTCGATCCGGGGCGACCGCAGACGATTCGAAGTGGGCGTCCGACGCCTCTGGAGCTTTGATTGACTGGCCGGTTTCCGCGCGTCCGCGTGGCGCGACGCCGAGGGCAAAGGTCGATACAATTGGCGGAGTTGTAGGGGATCGCGCAATGGTCGTCGCTGCGTTTCCGAGACAGTGGACGTACCCGAGCGATTCCATTCGCGGCGCACGGGTAGTCGCGAGGTGGACTGACGGTGAGCCCGCTGCATTGGAATGGAATGAAGGCGCCGGTTGCGTGCGGTCGGTCGCAGTGCCGGTCAATCCGATCGGAGATTTCCCGCTGCGAGCCAGCTTTGCCCGGTTCGTCGCTGAGATGACGAGGAGTTGTTCTAACAATGCGATCCTTCCGTCCGCGACGCCTGCACAAATTGCGTGGCTCACTGGATTCGGCGGACTTGCCGCTCGCGATTCGTTCGAGCCAAGGGCAGATGTGAGGTCTGTGGCCGCGCCTTGGCTACTTGGTTTGGCGATGGTGCTGGCAGTTGCTGAATTGTTCATCCGCCGGAAGCGAGATGATATCGTCCGCGCTACTGAACGAGAGACAACTCGCCTCGGACGCGCAGCATGACCGCTACCGAACGCGTTCGCAACACTCAACGCCTGCTCGGCGTCGGCGCCATCACTGCCGCACTTGCCTGGGCGGTCGCGACGTCGATTGCGGTCTTCTTCGGTTATTCGTTGGTCGCGCAGTTCTCACCAGACGTAATAGTCACGCCCGAATGGGTAACGATTGTCGCGGTCGCATCTGGACTCCTTGTTGCCGGCACGCTCATGTGGCGCGCCAGGCACCTCGTATCCTTCGCCAAAGTCGCGCTCTGGATCGAAGAGAGAATCCCCGGGCTGCACTACGCACTCGTCACGGCCATTCAGCCAGAGCGTTCAGCGTTTGCTGAGGGCATCGAATCGGCCGTTGCTCGTGAAGACATCGCAGGTGTGACTGGACGCGCGTTCCGCCGGCTCATTCTTCCTGCGCTCGCCGCGGTCGCAGTTGCAACGGCACTACTATATATATCGCCGCCGTCCTCGCTCACCCGCAGCGGTTTGCTTGGCCGACTCGGTGGCTCCTTACGGAATTCCGGCGGAGTAGTCGGCAATCGCTTGGACAAGATCAGCGTCGACCTCACTCCGCCGTCGTACTCAGGCCAACGCTCGACAACGCTCGACGACCCGTCTTCCGTAACGGCGTTGATCGGAAGCAGATTGGTCGTCCGCGGCGACGGATCCGCTGCCGGAGTAACCGCCACACTCGGCGCATCACCTGTGACTACGCGCGACAGCGACGGCAGTTGGGCAATAGCTGTCGCGATGCCCGCCAAACCAGTCGCACTGACAT
>JBDUEH010000470.1:0-2617 GCA_040002555.1 Gemmatimonadales bacterium
AATCGGAAGAAAAGGAAGAACGCGGCTCGGGACGCAGCCAGAACGTCGTCCACACGTTGCCGCGGTCGATGGCCTCAGTGCCACGCTTTCTGACCGGCCCGCTGGAACGGGTTGACCCGTCGTCAGGCGCTACTCAACTCGTTGTCATCACAGCAGATGCGGAAACTGCAATCGCTTTGGCAGAGTCCGTTTTGCGAGTGACCGGCCCCGCCGGAATCGAATTGATTCCCGTCACCAGCTCGCGTCGCGCCAGTCGCCTGATCGCCGGACGGCCGGTCGCCGCCATCGCTGGTTCGCCGTCAGACATCCGTGACCTCGTTCGCGGAAGCCACCTCAAACTCGAAGAAGTGAAATCAGTCGTTCTCGCGTGGGCAGACGAAATCCTCGCGGGCGACGACAACGACATAGAAGCGCTCGAAGCCGTGATGAGCGAACTGCCGAAAGACGCAGCCCGAATAGTGGTGACAAGCAAGTCCGAAGGCCGAGTGAACGCATTCGCTGAACGCTACTTGAGACGCGCGCATCGAGACGTCCCCGCCGATGAGGGCGACAACAGTCCCATTCCCGTTCACTATGTGACGGTTTCGGCAGCGACCCGCGCTGTCTCGCTTCGGCGTTTGCTCGACGACCTCGATCCGCCGTCCGCGGCGATCGTCGTTTCCAGCGAACGTGCGGAAGCTGAAGCGGGCAATGCGATACGCATGCTCGGCTACACCAACGAGTCTGCGACCGTTCGCGTCACTCGCGGAGAAATCGCACCTTCCACGTATGCGGTGATCTTCTTTGACGCGCCCGCGGCGAGGGCCGACCTGGACGCAGCAGCGGCGACAACCCCGGTTACAATCGTCGCCCTCGCGGAGCCAAGGGAGCTGGAAGAATTGAAGCGCATGTCTGGCGATGCAAAGCCACTCTCGATCAAGGCACCCGTCAACGCGGCGCGCGAGCGGGATGTCGAGATGCGACGCGAGCTCGGCCGCGCTCTCGATGCAGGAATTGCAACGCGCGAATTAATCGCGCTGGAGCCACTTCTCGAGCGGTATGACGGAATCGAGATCGCGGCCGCAGCTCTTCGTCTTCTGGAGAAGGAACGCGTGCTACGCCAGGCAGCGCAGAGCGAAGCAAAGCAGGCCCAGGCAGCGCGTAGCGAGTCTCGTCCTGCCGAGCGAAGCGGACCGCCGAGTGATCGAGGTTCGCGTGGCGGATTTGACCGCCCGCGCGGAGGGGAAAGAAAGCCATTCGACCGCGGATCGTCTGACAAGGGCGATTCGCGACCACCCCGCAAGTTTGGAGACGATTCTCGCGGAGCAAGACCTCCACGCTCCGATTCGCGCCCTCCACGACCGGGTGCAGACCGAGGTGATCGGGGGGGCAGCGGTCGTCCCGGAGGAAGCTTTACGCGCGGACCAAAGCGCGATCGCACATGAGCCAGTCGTTCCACCAGACTGGCGGTTGGATAGAAGTCATTTCCGGCGTGATGTTCAGCGGCAAGAGCGAGGAGCTGATTCGTCGCGTGCGCCGCTCGATCATAGCGAAGAAACGAATCCAGGTTTTCAAGTCACATCTCGACGCTCGCTATTCGGGCATTTACAGCGTGTCGAGTCACGACGGGCGAACTGTTACAGCAATTCCCGCGGACTCGGCCGCTCAGATCGGGCAACAGATCGATCCCACTGCGCACGTGATTGCGATTGACGAAGCCCAGTTCCTCGATAAGGGCATAATTCCTCTGGTCACATCTCTCGCCGGTCGAGGGCGACGCGTGATAATCGCGGGAACGGATACGGACTTTCGCGGCGAGCCATTCGGCTCGATGCCGGCTTTGATGGCGATCGCAGAAGTCGTAGACAAGCTCCACGCGATCTGTGTCCTGTGTGGCAATCCAGCCAGCCGAAATCAGCGCCTAATCGGTGGTCAGCCTGCTCCGTACGATTCACCGACGATCATGGTCGGCAGCACCGAGTCGTACGAGGCGCGGTGCCGCATGTGCTTTTCGATGCCGAAGAAGGACGAAACACAGGCTTCGCTTCTCTGATCAAACCGCACTCAGTGCGACAGCGGGGAAAACATCATGGCGTGGGTTCTTCTTGTACTTGCTGGGCTCCTTGAAACAGGGTGGGCCATAGGGCTCAAGTACACCGACGGCTTCACGCGACTGGTACCGAGTGTACTGACTCTCGCCGGAATAGCGGCGAGCATGATTCTTCTCGCGATCGCGGCGCGAACGATTCCGATTGGAACCGCATACGCAGTCTGGGTGGGAATCGGGGCGGTGGGCGCCGTAATTCTTGGAATCGCCGTGTTCGACGAGCCGCGAAATGCCCCACGGATTTTCTTTCTCGCGCTGCTAATCATCGCCCTGATGGGTCTGAAGGTCACATCAGGGAGCTCGATCGAGGGCTAGACTGGCGAAAACGGACGAATTCGACGTTTCGGCATATTTGTTGTGTACGATTCGATGAATCTTCTTAGCTTAGTCGAACTCTTTCCTCACCCCATGCGACTAATAGGACTCACTGGAAATATTGCCAGCGGAAAGTCGGCGGTTTCCGGCATGCTGGCTCGGCGCGGCGCGACGATCATCGACGCGGACGTGCTTGCGAGAGATGCAGTTACCAAG
>JBDUEH010000471.1:0-2616 GCA_040002555.1 Gemmatimonadales bacterium
CCCTGTGATGTGCCGCCGGACTCCATCGGGTGTTCAAAGAATTCAGCCATTCAGCATCCCTGAGTCAGACCGGACTTAGATATCAGCGTCATGGTCTCACTATTTCATCCGCGATGAGTCTGCTGCCTTTAGATGCGCACGAATCACTGCGATCATCGCTGTTGGATTATCCCACGTGCTCATGTGCGCCGCGTTCGGAATCACGAAGACCTCTCCACCCGGCACCATCGCCGCCTGTTTGCGAATCGTGACCGGATCAGCTTCGTCGACATCACCGACGGTGAATAGCGTCGGGACCTTGACGTTCTTGAGGAACGAAGTCGAATTGTAGTTCTTGAGCGTTCCAGTGATCGTGAATTCGCTCGGGCCCTGCATGTAGGTGTAGATGTCCTGGTTCACCTGGGACATCAGACTGTCGAGATTCGGCTTGTCGGGGCGGAGCCAGACGTATTTCCCGTAGAACGATTCGATCGCCGACTGATAATCCGGCGAGTCAAACTTCTTCTCCGCCTCACGTGCCTTGACGATCCGCTGAATTGAACCGGGCAGCGTCTTGAGAAGCTCGCCCGCATGTCGCTCCCATTGTGGGACGTCGAGCGCTGCGCTAGCGAGTGTGAGGCTCGCGACATGCTCAGGATGCGCACGATAGTACTCGAGCGCGACTATCGTTCCCCACGAATGTCCGACGAGATGAACCTTGTCATATCCCAGATGAGCGCGAAGCGAATCGAGCTCGGCCACGAAATACGGGATGTTCATCTTCGTCGTGTCGGTCATTGTGCCCGACTTGCCCGCGCCGCCCTGGTCGTATCTGATGACCGGGCGCTCGTCGCCGAGTGCCTCGAGTGGTTTCAGGTAGTAGCTGTTGAAGCCAGGACCGCCGTGGAGAAGAATGACGGGAATGCCGGAACCGCTGCCTGATTTCTTGTACCAGATGTCATTCCCGCCAATCGCGAAGCGGGCTTCGCCTTCCGCGAGCGGCGCGACCGCGGGAGTCGCAACGTCCTGAGACGCGGTACTGGCAGTGCCGTCCGCGGTGGCGGATGTGTCTTTCGTCGCGCACGCAACGAGCAAAAGAGTCACTGCTGCAAGGGAGGTTGTCAGTAGTCGCATGTGGTCACCTTCGGGATGAACGTCGTCAGGGCTTTAGCTAAGGCTGCCGACGAACTTAGCCGAGTTGTAACGGGCTCGCTCGGCCGATTCGGACGAATCGAAGTTCTCTGATCTGGGTTTGCTTGCCGCACTACGCCGCCGATCCTAGCTTAGCGTCCAACCGTTGAGGATGGGCCACCATGTCGGCAACCGAAAAGCTGGTCCACGACGAAACGCTGGTCGAGGCACGAAGTAGCGAACTCAGAAAGGAGCTCGGCCTTCGTGACCTCGTGCTCACGCAAATCCTCTTCATCGTTGGACTCGCTTGGGTCGGCGTAGCCGGAAAGCTCGGGCCATCCCACGTTGTCTTCTGGTTCCTGGCGATCTTCCTGTTCTACCTGCCGTCCGCTGCCGTGGTGATCTACCTGAACCGGTTGATGCCCCTCGAGGGTGGGCTGTATCAATGGGCAAAGCTGGGATTCAATGAAGGCGTCGGATTCATGCTCGCCTGGAATCTCTGGCTCTACGTAGTCGTGAACACGTCGGAAGTCGGGATTCAATTCGCGACGTACCTCTCATATGCTCTGGGCCCCACCGCTGCGTGGATGACGACCAGCTCCTGGTTCGTCGCGCTTGTCACAATGGCGATACTCGTGTTCATGGTGGTGATCTCCACCATTGGACTATCCGTCGGCAAATGGCTGCACAACGGTGCGGGCATCATGATGCTGACAGTGTTCGCGGCGCTGTTGGTCCTCCCCCTGATCAGCTACTTCACTGGGCATCTGCACGAGTTTCATCCACTGAGAACCAGTGTTCCCGCATTTTCGCTGTACAACGTGAACATTCTCGGGAAGATGGGCTTCGGTGCACTGGGCGGATTCGAATACATGGCAATCCTTGCCGGCGAAACGCGATCGCCGGCGCGGTCAATCGGCAGATCAGTGTGGATCGCAGCGCCGATCATCGCCGTGATGTTCGTCATGGGAACGAGCACCGTCGTCGCGTTCGTTCCAACTGAGAACATCGATCTGATTGCGCCAATCGCGCAGGTGCTGCGCGTTGGCTTCGCACCGTTTGGAATTGCCACTCAGCTCGTGACGATTGCGATTCTCATGACGCTCGCCATGCGCATCGCTCAGACGAGCGTGAACTTCACCGGCGTCACGCGCCTGCCGATGGTTGCGGGCTGGGACAAGCTGTTGCCCGAGTGGTTCACGAGACTGCATCCGACTTACAAAACGCCCGTGAACTCAATTCTTCTTGTTGGCGTAACGTCGCTCGTGATTGCGCTGCTCAGCCTGATCGGCGTTGGACAAGCGGAGTCGTTCCAGCTTCTCTTTAATGCTGGCGGAACGTTCTACGCGCTGACTTACGTCGTGATGTTCGCGATTCCGCTTCTCGGACTTCGTGGGGTTACTCCGCGTCCGCCCATGTGGCTGCGTGTCGTCTCCATGTCGGGCCTGGCGATGACACTACTATATGTATGCCTGTCGGTGTTCCCGATCATCAAAGTGGAGAACA
>JBDUEH010000472.1:0-2616 GCA_040002555.1 Gemmatimonadales bacterium
TGACGGCAAAACGGGCCGAACCGGCTTTCGATTCGACCCGTAAAGCTATCCGGCTCTGTCACTTAATGCCAGAACGGCGGAGCGATGCGCTAGGGTACTCTCCACTCGTAATTCGACACGAGACTGATGTTGTCCCGTGTGTAGGTTCGGGTTCCATCTACAGTTTTCGCTTTCAGTGTCACAGTGGTCCCCGCCGTGATCCCGCGGACAGGAACTACTTCGGCCGCGTTCGCCGCTACCTGCTTGAGAAACACGTCCGTGCCGCCACTGGTAACGTAAAGATTGACGGCCTGAGTCAGGTTGTTCGTGAGACGAATGGAGACATCGGCAGCTGGCTGCGCTCCCGTTGTCACCTCCACCTGACGGGGCCCGCACGCAGATGTCGACGCTGCCACGGCCAGCGCTAACGAAGCGATCAGGATCTTCATTCTGTCTTGCCTCCTTGGATACGCCCTGGGTGTGCAAGAGCCATGCGAAGCCTAGTTGTAGAGCAGGTAGCGACGCGTCTGCTCCCGGAAGTCGAATGCGGCCTTGTACTCCCTGTCGATCACCGCCTGCGGATCCTCGCCACGCATGAGTGCCTCGCGCACCCGAGGAGCTCCCATGCGGAGGTCGAATGTTCTCTCATCGAGCTTGAGTCCCGCGCCCGACGTCTTGTTGATCGCCCAAAGAAGGGTCGCACCGACGCGCGATGGCTGCATCTCATTGCGGTTCGTAACGAGGATTCGAATGCCCGGGATCTTCTGTCCAGAGAACTTGTTGTCGCCTGGGTTTTCGGGTGTGAACTCCTCGGAAACGAACCGCACTCCCCGAAGCTCGCGGTCCCGCAGGAGCTTCACCGTCGCTTCGGCGTTGAGCCACGGGGCTCCGATGATCTGAAAAGGCACTGGAGTTCCGCGACCGACGGACAAATTCGATCCCTCGAAAGGGACCAGCGCCGGGTACAGCATCTCGCTTTGGAGCGACGGCAGGTTCGGTGAGGGCTTCACGAACGGCAGCTCTGTTCGGTCGAACCAGAGCTCGCGCCTCCAGTTGCGCATCGGAACCACACGCAGATTTGCCTTGATGCCAAGCACGTCATTGAAGAACAAAGCCATTTCGCCCATTGTCATACCGTGGCGCAACGGCATCGGATACAAGGCGTAAGCCTGACCCGCCCTTGCCGGCGTTGGATCGTTGGCGTTTGCCAGGGCTGCATCGAGGACCGGACCCTCGACATAGAACCCGGTGATCGGATTCGGCCTGTCGAGAACGACAATCATCTTTCCAGTTCTCTGGGCGGTTCGCATCGAGTAGATCATCGCACCGACATACGTCCACGTCCGCGTCCCGACGTCCTGAAGGTCGAACACCATGGCGTCAATGTTTGCGAACGAGCTGTCAGCGGGCGCCTGAGTTCCGGCTCCATAAAGTGAAATAATCGGCAAGCCTGTCTTCGAGTCGACGGAATTCGCGAGGTTTTCCCTATCCTCAGTGCCCCGGATTCCGTGCTCAGGAGAGAAAAGCTTCACGAGCTTGACGTTGGCTTTCTTCGCCTTGTCACCCATGAGAAGATCGATGTCCGAGCGTCCCTTCTCATCGACGCCCGTCTGATTCGTGAGGAGCGCAATGCGCTTGCCTTTGATCAGATTCATGCTGTCGCCGAGGAGAATGGAGATTCCCGGTTTGACTCGCGCGGTGGCGAGCTCGTAGACGGGATCAAGACGGTGGCTGGTAACCGTGCAGCCAGTCGCCGCCAGAAGTCCCGCAATCGGAATCAGATATCGCGTCATTGACACCATTCTCGTAGGTTGACGATCATCAGCAGTACTGCATAATCATAAGTCTCGCCGTTCTTCTCTGCTCGTCACTGCCAGCAGCGATCAGCAATCGGAGAACGGGCCTCGTCGTTAGAACACCCCATCTCTTCCCTACCCTAATGACTCTTTCTGCGATTGACTGGGCGATCGTCGCTGCCTACTTCCTGTTTTCAACTGGTGTAGGACTGCTTTTCACGAAAAAAGGAGGAGAAAGTCTCAATGAATACTTTCTCTCCGGGCGAAACGTCCCGTGGTGGCTGGCCGGCGCGTCGATGGTCGCAACGACCTTTGCAGCCGATACACCACTTGTCGTCACCGGTCTCGTAGCATCGCACGGCGTCGCCGGAAACTGGCTCTGGTGGAACATGGTGATGAGTGGAATGCTCACCGTGTTTTTCTTCGCTCGTCTGTGGCGGCGGGCAAACGTGATGACCGACGTAGAGTTCGCCGAGATTCGCTACAGCGGTGGTCCGGCGCGTTTCCTGAGAGGATTCCGCGCGATCTACCTCGCGATCCCGATCAACCTGATCATTCTCGGATGGGTCACACGTGCGATGATCAAGATCCTCACGATCTCGCTAGGCGTCTCACCAGTGCTCGCCGTTGGAATCTGTTTCGTTATCACGGTGATCTACGCAGTCGCCGCCGGGCTGTGGGCGGTGCTGTGGACCGATCTCATCCAGTTCGTCGTGAAAATGGCAGCGGTGATCATCCTGGCCGTGTACTCGGTGCGAGCTGTTGGCGGAATAGCGATGATGAAAGCGAAACTGGCGGTGCACTTCGGGTCCGGTGATGCGGCGTTGTCGGTGATGCCGGT
>JBDUEH010000473.1:0-2613 GCA_040002555.1 Gemmatimonadales bacterium
AGCAGGGAATGTGGGGCGATATCGTCGTGTTCGATCCGGATTCGATTCGTGATCTTGCGACGTTCGACAACCCCAATCAGCTATCTGCGGGAATGCAGTACGTGCTCGTCAACGGAGTGCCAGTGATTGCCGAGGGCCGGATGACGAACGCGCTGCCCGGAAAGGTCGTGCGCGGGGCGGGATATCGATGAGGTTTTTGCCCCATTGCCGATCGGTCAGCGCGATTGGCGAGGTTCGCATCATCTTTACGTGAAGAACGATACCAGGCGCGGTTTCGTACCGTTGGGCCCCTACCTTGCACGTCTGTCTATCGCTTCTTCCCCCCACTCTGGAAGAACATCACGCTCGGCAAGGAGAACGAATGAGCAGAACAAACAGGATATGGGCTATTCCGCTCATAGTATCCACGCTTGTGGCATCGGCTTGTGGCGTACGCACGCATACGACGGACGTGAGTCCGAACCTTGCGCGCTCTGCGACATGCGATGAGGCAGTCGATGTCTACACGAGTCGTGCTGCGGTTCCGCACGATTATTATGAGCTTGCCTGGATCAGCGCCGAGGGCAACTCGGTGTATGCGAGCGATGGCAAGATCACCGCTCAGGTCAAGAAAAAGGCGGCCGAAGCCGGTGCAAATGCGATGATCGTCAACGATTTCAAGGAATCAGGAGCAACGACGAAAGTCATCGGCGCAGCGCTGGGCGCCAATTCAGCGGACACGAAGGTTTCCGCGCTGGCAGTCTACATGCCGGCCGAAGCTGACAGGGTCACGCTCAAGTGCGGTAAATAGCGGGAAGGCTGAAGTTGACACAGAGACCGCAGAGACCACAGAGAATCTTACTCTGTGGTCTTTTGCTTTGAGAGCACATCTCCTGCGAAAGCGTTCGTTTTTAGGTTAAACGACGGATCGGCAAAAACGTTTGGGGGAAGGCGACTGTCGTTCTGTGGTCAACCCCAATTCGATAAAGCTTGATTCTGCAAGACTCCGGCGCCGACGACGACGATCGAGTGCCGTTTCGGTGGTCTCCGTGGTCTCTGTGTCCAACATTTGTTACCAGATCGTGGGAATCAGATTGGCTGATCTCACCATCGGATCGCCCTCCTTGCATCCAAACGCCTTTGCGAATTGCGGCATGTTCGCCAGCGGCCCGTTCGTCCGCCAGTATGCCGGCGCATGTGGATCGGTTTTTAGCTGGCTTCGAACGGATTCCGGCCTCTGGTGCGATCTCCATGATTGAGCGTAGGCGACGAAGAAGCGCTGCTCCGGCGTAAATCCATCGATTGTCTCGCGCTTTCCGCTTCTGTCGAGTGCGCGCTCGAGCGCGTCGTATGCGATCATCATTCCACCGAAATCAGCGAGATTCTCGCCGAGTGTCAGCGCGCCGTTCACGTGAAGAGTATCGACGCCGACGTAGCCGTCGAACTGCTTCACGATTCGGTCTGCCTGTTCGGTGAACCGAACTGAATCCTGCACGGTCCACCAGTCGCGAAGATTTCCTTCGGCGTCGTAACGGCGTCCTTCATCGTCGAACCCGTGAGTGAGCTCGTGACCGGCCCAGCTTCCGCCCAACGAGCCATAGTTTGCCGCAAGATCGCCAGACGCGTCGAAGGTCTGAGGTGCGAGGGCGCCAGCCGGAAACACCATCTCGTTGACAGTCGGATCGTAGTACGCGTTCACCGTTGGCACGGTCATGCCCCATTCGGTTTTGTCCACGAATTCGCCGGGACGATTGACTGTGCGCTGATATTCAAAAGCATTCGCGCGAAACACGTTGCGCGCGAACGCACCGTCAACTACCTGTAGACGCGAGTAGTCGCGCCACGTGTCAGGATAGCCGACTTTCTCGTTCATGCTCGAGAGCTTCTTCAACGCGAACTGACGTGTCGAGTCGGACATCCACGAAAGATTCGTAAGCCGATCGCGGAATGACGCCCTGATATCGTCGATGACCTGCTTCGCCTGCGCTTTCGCCGAAGGGGAGAACGTTTGCGACACGTACGCCTGACCCAGCGCTTCGCCAAGCTGGCGATCGGTGACGCGAGCGCAACGCTTCCAGCGCGGCAGCATCGCCTTCGCGCCGCTGTAGAGCGCGTTGTAAGTGAAGTCCTCGTTCGCGAACGAACTGCTCAGCCACGGAGACGCCGAGCTGATGAGGTGGTAGCGCATATACGCGCGCCAGTCGGCGAGAGGGGTCGTCGCGACCAAGCCGTTTACGCGACGAATGAAATCAGGCTGCGCGACGTTGAGGAACGGCACCTTCGATGTCATTCCGATTGCGCTGTAATACACGGGCCAGTTGATCGACGGAGCAAGGGCTGCGAGGTCGGCCGCGGAGGTCTTGTGATAACTGGCGTTCGGGTCGCGAAGCGCGACGCGAGTCACGGACGCTTTCGCGAGCTCGGTCTCCAGCGCCATCACGGCATTTGCGTCGGCCGATGCCCGTGAGTTGGTCTCACCAGCGAGTTCAAGGGCACGTGCGACGTGCGCGACGTATTTCCGGCGAAGCGAGTCGGAGGCGGGATCAGTCTTCGTATAGTAGTCGCGGTCCGGCATGCCCAGTCCGCCCTGTGAAGCCCAGGCTATGTAGTGGGCTGCGTCTTTAGGATCGGCGT
>JBDUEH010000474.1:0-2612 GCA_040002555.1 Gemmatimonadales bacterium
GCCGCGGTCGGCTTCGTTGTCGTCGTTGTAGCCTCCGTGGTGTTCCTTCTTATAGGTAGGCGGACAGGCAGGAGTTCAGAGATCGCCAGGCAGATCCAGGCCAAGGCGACTGCCGAAGAAACCGCAAAGCGCGTCCTCGACGACGCCGCGCGCGACGCAGAGTCGCAGCGCAAAACAGCCCTGCTCAGCGGAAAGGAAGAGCTGATTCGACTCCGTGAAGACTGGGAGGTCGAAGCCCGCAAGCGTCGCGAAGAGATCGAGGCGGAAGAGCGTCGTGTTCAGGAGCGAGAAGGCCTCCTCAACAGGAAGTACGATCTCCTGGAGACTCGCGAGCGCGATGCCGCCTCTCGCGTCGCCGACGTCGGTCGCCGCCAGGAAGCGCTGACCTCCAGGGAGCAGGAGCTCGACCGGCTTCTCGCTGATGAGCGCCGCCGCCTCGAACAGCTGGCAGGTCTGTCGGCGTCTGAAGCAAAGGCCGAGCTTGTCCAGCGGCTCGCAGATGAGGCACAGGCCGATGCGGCCAACCGCATTCGCGATATTCGCGAAACGGCAAAGCGTAATGCCGATCGCGAAGCGAAGAAGATCATCGCTCTGGCGATTCAGAGAATCGCCGCCGAACAGACAGCGGAGACCACCGTTTCGGCCGTCGCGCTTCCCAACGACGAGATGAAGGGCCGCATCATCGGTCGCGAAGGCCGCAACATTCGCGCGTTCGAATTGGCTACCGGCGTTGACGTGATCATTGACGACACTCCCGACACGGTAGTTGTGTCGTGCTTCGATCCCGTTCGTCGCGAAGTAGCCCGCCTGTCGCTCGAGAAGCTCGTCGCTGACGGTCGAATTCATCCAGGGCGAATCGAAGAAGTCGTCGCCAAGTCGCGTGAAGAAGTTGACATCGGGATCATCGATACCGGCGAGCGCGCTGCGTATGAGAGTGGCGTTCACGGACTGCATCAGGAAATCATTCGCTTAATCGGTCGCATGAGGTGGCGGACGAGCTACGGTCAGAACATTCTGAACCATTCGAAGGAAGTTGCGTGGCTTGCGGGCATCATGGCTGCGGAGCTCGGCCTCGACGTCGCAATGGCGCGACGCGGTGCGCTGCTTCACGACATCGGAAAAGTTCTGACGCACGAGCACGAGGGCACGCACGTCCAGCTTGGCGTCGAGATGGCGACTCGTTACGGCGAGCATCCTCTCGTCATCAACTGCATCGCCGCACATCACGACGACGTTCCGCACGAAAGCGAGATCTCGGTGCTCGTCCAGGCGGCCGATGCAATCTCGGGATCGCGACCGGGCGCACGACGCGAGGCTTTCGAGACTTATGTGAAACGCCTCGAAGGCCTCGAGAAAATCGCCTCCAGTTATCGTGGTGTCGAAAAAGTTTTCGCAATTCAGGCCGGGCGCGAAGTGCGCGTCATCGTTACGCCCGACGATGTCAACGATGCTCGCATGACGACGCTCAGTGAAGAGATCGCGCGGCGTATCGAAGCCGAGCTTCAGTACCCTGGTCAGATCAAGGTTGTGCTCATCCGCGAGACACGCGCGGTGGACTTTGCCCGCTGACCTGATCGATGGCGTATCGATTGCCCGTGAGATCCGCCAGGAAGTAGCTGAGAGGGCGGCTCGCCTGATCGAGCGTGGCATTCGCCCGGGCCTGGCGGTTGTTCTTGTTGGCGAAGATCCAGCGAGCACTGTCTATGTGAGAGCGAAGGGACGCGCCTGCGAAGAAGCCGGAATGCACAGCGTCACCATCAGGCTGCCCGCGACGACGACGCAGGAAGAACTTCTCGCTCGTGTTGCGGACCTCAACGCCGACGCGCTGATCCACGGCATCCTCGTGCAGATGCCGCTTCCGTCACCACTCGACGCGGGCGCGGTTATTCGCTCGATCGATCCACGAAAAGACGTCGATGGCTTTCACCCGATCAACGTCGGTAAGCTTTTGATCGGCGAGCGCGATGGATTCGTTCCGTGTACCCCGGCAGGAGTTCAGCAGTTGCTCGTGCGCTCGAACATCGATACTGCAGGAGCTGAATGCGTGATCGTTGGACGCAGCAACATCGTGGGGAAACCGATGGCCGCGCTTCTGATGCAGGATGCAGTAGGCGCGAACGGAACTGTAACAGTGTGTCACCGTCACACGCGTGATCTCGGTTTGCACACGCGTCGCGCCGACGTCCTCATCGTTGCAGCTGGGCGCGCTGGTCTCGTCGCAGCCGATATGATTCGGCCGGGCGCCGTTGTGATCGACGTTGGCATGAACCGCATCGATGATCCCGCTGCACCGCGCGGATATCGCCTCGTAGGCGATGTCGACTTCGAAAGTGTGAGCCAGGTCGCCTCGAAGGTTACGCCCGTGCCCGGCGGCGTGGGCCCGATGACAATCGCCATGCTGATATCCAACACCGTCCGGGCGGCAGAGAGAATCTCGCCGGCATGAATCACGGCGCGAAGATCACGGCAGTTCCTGGAACAACTCGTGAGTCAGCGGTAACGGTCAGTGTCCTGAACGAGTCTACGAAGCAGCTCGTCGAGAGTCAGTTTGGGCAATTCTGGATCAAGGGCGAGATCAGCAACTTCAAGCCGCACCAGAACGGCCACTGGTA
>JBDUEH010000475.1:0-2603 GCA_040002555.1 Gemmatimonadales bacterium
CTGGCCGTATCGAAAGTCGGCCGGTCAACGGCGATTTTTCCCGCCGCAAGCCGGCGGAAGAGCTCGTCCCTCCAGGCTTGCGACACATTCACGTTGCGCGGCGACAACGGCGCTAGCTCGCGGGCGTAACCGCCAAGGATTCTGTAGAACGCAGGCTGCGACGTGCCGATGCTGCGCGCCAGTGTCGTCTCAGCCGCCGACGTCTCACGTCTAGCGACGATGATGTCAGGCGTGATTCCACCCGGAGCAAGTCCCGCGGAGCCACTGTCAGGAGCCGCTTCCCGCAGCAATCCGTCATCCCCGATTGTTCGCTCCCGGTGAATCGAACGCCCGGTCGGTGTCAGCCACCTGCCGGTAGTGAGCTTGAACGCATAGCCGTCGGAGAGATTGTAGACCGACTGCACGAGGCCTTTTCCGAACGTCTTCTGTCCGACGACAAGTGCCCTGTCGTGATCCTGAAGCGCACCGACGAGAATCTCCGCCGCAGATGCGGTGCCCTGATCTACCAGCGCGACGATTGGAAGGGTCGACGAGATTGCCTCGTCCTCCGCGCGATACGATTCGACGCCCTGCCGCGATTTGACTGCGGCGATACACGTGCCTTTGGGAAGAAACTGGTTGGCGATGTCGAGAGCTGCTTCGACGCGTCCGCCTGGATCGTTCCGGAGATCGAGCACCATGCCGTGTGCACCGCTCTTCCGAACCGTCTCGAGTGCATCGCGCATCTCGGCCGCGCTCGTCTCGGTGAATTGCTGAAGCGGAACGTACGCAAGGCCGTCGTCGAGTACTGTCACAAACGGCACAGACGGTATGTGAACATTCTCGCGAGTCAGCTCGAATGTGATCGGAGCAGTAACTCCGTTTCGCTCCACTGAGACTTTCACGTGAGTGGCAGGCGTTCCGCGCATCGCGGCCGAAACTTTCTCGACGGGCCATCCGCGAACATCCTTGTCGTCAACTGCAACGATCACATCTCCCGCGAGAATACCGGCGCGCGCGGCCGGTCCGGCCCAAACCCTGGCTGCAGCAACAAGCTGCCCCTCTTCTTCCAATTGCACGCCGATGCCGGCGTACTTCGCGTCGGTCTGGAGAGTGAATGCCGCGAGCTCTGATGGCGAGTAAAGACTGGCGTACGGATCCTTGAGCTCATTGACGACCCGACGCGCCGTCCTCAGGAACAGCGAATCGGCAGGAATCGTATCGACGTAACGATCCTTCACGAGGGAGAAGACGTGCGCGAACAGAAGCTCGCCGGGGTCGTTTTCTGGAAGTGATCGCGCCGCGATGAGTGCCGCGACGGATATCAGCAGAAGGACTGGGGCGGGCTTTCTCGGGTCGAATCGCCGCCTGAAAGGATTAGGCATGAATTGAACGTTATAGCGGATTTCCTGCGGCGGTGAGGATGGGGACAAATTGTACGAAATCCGGACATCGTAATTCGTGGCGATCAGCTGAGAAGGGTATCGACTCGCGTGCGGCAGTGTGCCTCTCGATGTCAGACATACCGGTCCACCACCCGCGGTTTTCCAACGTTGATTGCCTTTCTCGTCGGCAACAAAAAAAACTCCCGGCACTCTTGTGAAGTGCCGGGAGAATTAACGCCTTTCCTGCAAAACCGCGAAGCCGCTACTACGCCGCGCTCTCCAGCGGCTTCACATCCTCGACTGCGGGCGGCTTAACGAGTGCGATATCCAGAACTTCCATCAGCGTCTCCACGGGATAGAACTTGAGCGTCTCGCGAACCTCTTCCGGCACATCTTCGATGTCTGCCTCGTTCGCCTTCGGAATGATGATGTGCTTGATCCCTGCGCGATGCGCGCCGAGCACTTTTTCCTTGAGCCCGCCGATCGGCAACGCTCTGCCTCGCAACGTGATTTCACCCGTCATAGCAACATCGCGACGAACGGCACGATCTGACATCTCGGAAACAAGCGCCGTGGCGATCGCCAGGCCCGCAGACGGACCGTCCTTCGGAATCGCACCCGCAGGCACATGGATGTGCGCCTCGATTGCGCCGAGCCGGTCTTTCGGAATCCCCAGCTTCGCCGCGTTGTTCGTCGCGTAGGTAAAGGCAGCTCTCGCCGACTCCTTCATGACGTCGCCAAGCTGGCCCGTGAGGATCAGTGAAACCGCCCCGCCCGGGCCAGTTTCAGTCGTCTCGTTAGTGCGATTGCCGTAATACCTCCGGATGGATGCTTCGACGAACATGATGTCGCCGCCCATCGGCGTGTAGTACATGCCCGTCGCAATTCCAACCTCGTTCTCGGCCTGAGCTCGCTCAGGATGCACCTTCGGCCGACCGAGAAGCTCGCGGACTTCATCCGCGGTAATCTCCTCATCCACGATTGGCCCTGTTTCGCCCATCGCGATCTTTCGCGCAACCTTTCTCGCGACAGCTCCAAGCTGACGCTCCAGCTGCCTAACGCCGCTCTCTCGAGTGTAATTCGAGACGACACTCATCACCGCATCGTCGGTAAAGTGAATGCCCTTGTCGCTCAGACCCGACTCCTCGAGCTGGCGCGGAATCAGGTACTTCTTCGCGATCTCCGCTTTTTCTTTTTCGGTGTAGCCGGAGAAATCGACGACTTCCATTCGGTCGAGCA